>DASUBU010000206.1:0-7338 GCA_035763125.1 Ktedonobacterales bacterium | reverse complement strand
AGGTGGAGAGCGACATGTGCCAGCGGTGCCAGAACTCGGCGGGACTGGCGGACTGGTAGGGGCGCTGGAAGTTCTCGGGCACACTGAAACCCAACAGTTGCGCGCTGCCGCGGCCGATGTCGGTGTAGCCGGAGAAGTCGCAGTAAATCTGAATCGCAAAGGCGAAGATGGCGAACCACGTCGCTGCCCACCCCAGGGTGCCAGGCTTGGCGAATAGGTCGCCCACTACTGACGCCAATGTATCGGCCACCAGCACCTTTTTCAGCAGCCCGCGCAGAATCAGGCCGACGCCGCCGTCCACATCCACCTCGCGGAAGGCGAGCGGATGCTGGAGCTGCTTGGCCCAGTCGGGGAAGCGCTTGATGGGGCCGGCGATCTGGGTGGGGAAGAACGCCGCGAAGAGCGAGAAGTCCACCACGTTGCGCATGGGCCGCATGCCCTTGTAGACCTCGGCGACGTAGTGGATGAACTCGAAGACGAAGAACGAGATGCCCAGCGGCAGGATGATGCCCAGCGTGATGGGATCCTGAAAGATCGGGCTCAGCAGCGGCAGATGAGCCAACAAGGGGTGGACTGTACTCAGCAGGAGCTGACTGTACTTGAAGTATGAGAGGCTGCCCAGATTGCCGGCTACGCCGAGCACCAGCAACCGCTTGCGCCATGGCTGCTCGGAGCGGCCGATCCATCGACCTATACCGTAGTTGAAGGCGGTGAGCGTAAGGATCAGCAGCAGGTATTGCGGGATGAAGGAGGCGTAGAAATAGAAGCTGGCCAGCAGCAGGAAGAGACGTCGGCCACGTTGCGGCAGAATCCAGTGCAGCGCAAAGACGACGACGAAAAACACCCCGTACTGCACGGTGTTGAATTGCATGCGATCCTCCCCGCCACCAGCCGTCCCACGCGCACCAGCCAACCACCTGGCGAGGCGAGTCGGGGCAATCGCGCGCACCGGCAGTCTACCGAGCGCGCCTGGCGCTTGTCACGCGCGTTAGGAGAATAGCCCTACCTGGGCGCGCGGTCGTGGCATGGGTCGCCGGGCAGCAACGAGGCGCAGGCTGTAGCGTGCGGCGGCGGTCAGCAGTATAATGGGCGCGCTGCGAGACCAGGAGCCGGAGGGACGTGCGCCAGCGGGCCACGGAGCAGCAGTGAGCATGCGCGCCTGCACCTGTGGGCATGCGCCGTGCGGCGGGAAGGGATGGGGGGAGCATGCGGACGCCGACACGGACGCCAGACCGCGTGGACGCCGGCGGGACGGCGGTGGCGCCGGGCCCCCGGCGGCTGCGGGAGGCGCTCGCCCCCAGTGTGCTGCTTGGCCGCCTCCGCGCCGCCCTGCGGGCCGACTGGCATGGCCCGCGCTTCTACGTCGGTGCGCTGGTCGTGCTCGTGCTCAGCGCCCTCACCGTCGCCGCCTTCTTCCTCAACCATCCGGCGCCCGAGCTTAGCCCTGACAGCGCATCGTACACCGACCTGGCACAGCGCATCGCCTCCCGCGGTCAATTCATGGATGCCGAGCGCGCGCCGGGCTACCCGGCTCTGATCGCGGTGGTCTTCGCCGTGGCGGGGAGTGGCAATCTGGCCGCCGTCCAGCTCGTGCAGGGCATACTCTTCGTGCTGAGCGGGCTGGAAGCCTACGCGCTGGCCTTCCTCATCCTGCGCCGCAGCGGGCTGGCCAGCGCGCTGGGGCTGCTGGTGGGCGGCAACCTGCTGCTGCTCTCGTTCGCCAAGCCGCTGCTGTCGGAGGGCGTGACGCTCTTTCTGGTGCTGACGCTGGCGCTGGCGCTGACCCTGCTGCTGCACACCTTGCAGCCGCGCGACCTGTGGCTGGTGGCGGGCTGCGCCCTGCTGCTGTACTTGACGCGGCTGGAGTGGGTGTATGTGGCGGCGCCGCTGTTTGGCTTTGTGCTGCTGGTGGCGGCGCTGCGTGCGGGTGGGCGGGCGCACGTGCGCCGGCTGTGGCCGCACGCGGTGGGGGCGACGGTGCTGCTCTACGTGCTGATGGGTGGCTACGTGCTGGCGAACGGGGCGCAGACGGGCTACCAGGGGCTGACGTCCATCCAGAACATTAACTTGCTGGGCAAAGTGATGCAGTATCACATGCAGAACGAGGCGCCGCCGCCGTACGCGGCGCAGGCGGCGGTGGTGGATGGCTACGTTCAGCGCGGGGTTACCTCGCCCTGGGCTGTCGTCGGCGAACACAAGGAGTTCAGCCGCGACCATTTCGCGCTGGCGGGGGCGTACGCCAGTGCGGTGGTCAAGGCGCATCCAGTGGAGTTCGCGGTCAAGACGCTGCCGCTGCTGGTGACGACGCTCGCGCCGGTCTTGGTGGCCTCACCGATTGCCGCCTCAGGTCCGCTCGCCAAACCGCTGGCGCTGGATAGCAAGCTCTCTGTGCAGGTCCACCGGAGTGCGCTACTGTTCCCCCTGGCTGTGCTGCTGTTGCTGGGGCTGCTAGTGTGGCGGCGGACGCGCGGTCTGGTGGCCGTGCAGGCGGCGGGGGGTGTCGCGCTGCTGGCGGTCTACGATCTGGCCATTACCTCCATGGGCACCTACACCGAGTATCCACGGCTGCACTCACCTTTCGAGCCGCTGATGCTGCTGGTGGTGTGGGGTATGGTGCTGGCCGGCGGTTACATGGCCTACTTGCGCTGGTTGCGCCCGCGCCTCCAGGCTGTCCGCTAGGGAGCGTGCGCCCGTCGCCGCGATACGTGCGATTCGCTCGTAAGCATCTCCACGAAACGTGCAGCCGAGTGCGCGAGCCAGCCGAGTGGGCCACCCGATTTGACGCAACTGGTATACTCACCGTGCGCATGCCGGCATGTGCTGGTGACAGTTGTACTGGTTCAGTGGGGATATGCCCGGTGTCGCCGCCCAATGACGCTCGCCGCGCAGGTCCGCGGCCCACGGTTCGCCTCCAGGATCTCGCGTACGACGATCGTGAGACCACTTACCGCACGCCGCATGGCAGCGACTGGCTGGTGCTGGCGCTGCTAGTTAGTGGGCTATTGGGCTGTGGCCTCTATACCTGGATTCGGCTCGGCCCTGAAAACGACCACATCGGCCGGGCGATCTTCTTTGGGGCGTTGCTGGTTTCCGCGTTCTGGGCAGCGATTGTCTACACCTTCAAGCTCTCCGTCTCCGTGCGGGTCGGTGCGCACGGCGTCAGTGTGGTGCGCGGCCCCTGGCGGACGGAGCTGCCCTGGCGCGACGTGGGCCGCATGGTCGAGCGCGCACAGACCGTAGACCGGCAGCGCCTGCGGTGGGTTGTGCTGCTGGCGCGCGACGGACGCCGCCTCCAGATCCGCGAGGACATGGTGGCGGACTATGCGCGCTTCCGGCGAGAGGTGTTCGAGCGCTACACGCTCTGGCGCGACCATGGCGGCACACTCGGTGCGGCAGGCGGCGGGCCATTTACGACGCGCGAGATGCTCTCGGGGCAGGTCACGTGGTGGGCGGTGGCTGCTGGGACGCTGCTATTGCCGGGGCTGTATTTCGCACTGGTGCTGCCCGAGACCGAGCTCCTGGGGCCTGTCTTGCTGGCCCTGGCGGTTGGCTGCGCTCTTCTGAGCCTGCGGGCGCGCATGCGACGCCAGTCGCTGACAATAGACGCGAAAGCCCTGGCCGCTCGGCGGATGGGCCGCACTGTACGGCTGACCTGGCGCGATGTGGCGCGCGTGGACCGCTCGCGGCACCGCTTCACACCGCTCGTCGCCGCGGCGATTGCGATCGCGCGGCTGTTGGTGAAGCTGGCGTCTCGCAATGACGGGCGGGTGATAGCGTTCGACTGGTATCCGCGCGTGCCGGAGTACCTGACACTGCGCGGCGCCGGGCGCCAGATACGAATCGCGCTGCATCGGCTGCCGAGGCCCGACGAGCTGCTGGCCTGGGTCGAGTTCTACGAGAGCGTGGGACGCAAGACGGCCGCAAGCCGCGAGGCGCCGCGCCGCTCGGTTCCGATGGAGCCCGCCGCATCGGAGCCTTCGCGCGAACCGGCGGCGACGCCCGCGCCTGCATCCGCTTCGGGCGCCGCCCCATCGGTGCCAGCACAGGCGCCGATGCCCGCGCCGACGTATCCGCCGATGCCCGCGCCGACGCCTGGACCTGTTCCTACCTCCTCCTATCCCGCCGGACGTGAGCGCGTCCCGTCGCACGAGCCGGCTGATCCTTGGGCGGGGGGCGGCCTGGAGTTCCCTGGGATGGCGGGCGCCGGTGGACTCGCGGGCGTAGCGGGAGCGGCGGAGTGGAGCATGGAGGACACTGGCGGCGAGGAGGAGGATGCCTGGTTGCGCGCGGAGCCTGGCGACGAGCCGACCGGCAGGCGACACGATGCTGTGGCGGTCCAGGGCAGCGGAACGTTCGAAGCCCCCCAGGCGGCTGGCGCGAAGCCGCTCTATCCGCACCCGCAGACCCACGAGGCTGTGCGTGCCGAGCCGCCGCCGCCCGCCAGCGGCGAGAGCGCGTGGTCTGGCTCGACCGGACAGCTCTGGCCGCCGAGCGCTCCGCTGGAGGAGCGCCTGCCCGCCGTGGAAACTGACCAGCCGGCGCAGCGGGGATGGTATCAGGCGGTGCCCGACCTCGGGCCGGACGACTTCAACTGGCCGCTCGCCGAGGAGCCCGGCGAGGACCAGCTGCCCGATCAGCCGACCGAGGCGATGGACGCGATGGCGGATCTCGCGCCGTCCTCCGCTCCGTGGCGCGACGACCGCGACTGGCAGCCGCCGGCGCTTCCGCGCTTCGGTCCGCCAGTTCCTACTGAGGGCCAGCCAGACTCACCCGGCCAGGGTGGCGGCAATGACAGTGGCTCCTTCGACTCGGACGAGTTCTTGCGCTGATCGCGGCGGCGCCTGCTACAGTTCCGGCTGCTGCTTCGCCGCGCCGCGCTGGTCCGTCGCGCTTTCCCTCACCCGCCCATTCGCGCCATCCTCATTCGGCGCTGCTGCGCCCGCATCGCCTTCTGCCTGAGCGGGGGCCGAGGCCTGACGAGAGTGCTCAGCGGCCTCGTCGCGCAGGCGCTGCAACGCCGCGCTAAAACGCACCGGATAGGCCCGCTCGACCTTCAGCGCCCGCCACTGCTCAGGAATCGCGTGCAAGTTCGCCTGCGCCAGCTCCCACACCTCGCCCAGCGGCGGCAGGCTGCCCGGAATAATGCGGCCCTGCCGCATGACGGGCCGTAGCAGCCTCGTATAGCCCGGTGGCGCAGGCTCGCTCGCTAGCTGCACCACGTCCTCCTTCCAGTCGGGGCTGCGGTAGACCTCTTTGCGGCCCGGCCAGGTAGACTTGGCGCCCGCGAGCTTCAGCTTCGGCAGCTCGATGCCGTCCTGCTCGGTATACAGGACCTCTTTATACACACCGCCCAGCGCGCCACCTTCCACGCCGTGTTCCAGATTGCCCGCGCCAGAGCCGAGTGCGGTGCCGACGCCCAACGCATCAATCTCGGCGCCGTTGGCGAGCAGCTCGGTGATCCTGAATTCGTCGAGATCGCCGCTGGCAAGGATGCGCACGCTCGCCATGCCGGCCTCCGCGAGCTGTTGGCGGACGTAGCGGCTGTCGTCCACGAGATTGCCGCTATCCAGACGAACGGCGGCGAGCGTATGGCCAAGGGCTTCCTGCACGCGGCGGGCGACCTCAATGGCGGTGTGGATGGCGCGGCGGGGATCGTAGGTATCGAGCAGGAGCGTATAGCGGTTGAACGACTCCGCGGTGGCGGTGAAGGCCTCCTCCTCGGTTGGGAAGAGCTGGATCAGCGCGTGAGGCACGGTGCCGGTGGCGAGCAGGCGATAGTCGAAAGCGGCGGCCAGCAGCGATGTGCTGGAGCAGCCGCCGATGTAGGACGAGCGCGCCACCGTCATCGGGTTCTGCGCGCGGCGGAAGGCGAACTCCGAGACGCGCCGCCCCCGCGCGGCCCAGACGACGCGCGAGGCCTTGGTGGCGACCAGCGTGGCGAGATTGGTGGCTTGCAGCAGCCCTGACTCCATCAGCAGCGCCTCGCGGAACGGCGCGGTGACGCGCAAGAGCGGCTCGTTGGGGAACGCGATGGCGCCCTCAGGCAGCGCGGCGATCTCGCCCGTGAAGCGCAGAGCAGCCAGCTCGTCGAGAAAGGCCGCGTCGTAGTCGCGAATGCGCGCCAAAAAGGCCAGCTCGTCGGGCGCGTAGTGGAACGACTGGACGAACTTGAGCGCGGCCTCCAGCCCGGCGAGCAGCAGGTATGCGCCTCCGAACGGCGCGGAGCGCACGTAGAGGTCGAAGGTGGTCAATCCATTGCGCCCAGCGATCCAACTGACGTAGGCGGCATCGGGGTGGTACATGTCGGTAAAGAGCGCGGGATGCTCCCCAGGTGCGCGACGTAGCATGCGGCTCGTGCTCCAGTCGAACGGCGAAGGAATTCACTCTGTCAGGGGCGGGAACTCCTCCTCAAAGGCTCGCAAGCGCGCCTCGATATCAATAGTGCGCCGATGCAGAGCGCTCGGTGCGATGATGTTGAGGCTCAGGATCTTGCTGTTGACAGCCCGCAGAATCTCCGCGTAGCCCGTTCGGGTCTTCTCGCGCAGCACATTGTAGGCCCGGCGCTCGCTGGCGAAGGCGGAGCCATGGCGCACGCCGATGATGTCGCGCTGGCGGCGCAGCCGCGCCAGCAACTGATCGGCGCGACCCAGCTCGGCGTCAATCTCTTTGCCGCGCTCGATCTCCGGCGGCGCCATCTGATTCTGCTTGAGCAAGCTGTAGGCCAGCGCCTTGTCGCCCGCGTAGACGTTCTTCTGCAGGTCGAGCGGTGCGCCCGCGCCTTCGAGGTGGTCGAAGTCGCCGCGCTTGCGCGCTTCGTCCAGCAGCTCTTCAATGAGATCGGCGCGGCGGCGCATGCGCGCCTGGGCGGTGGCCTCGGCACCGCCACCGGCACTTGCGGGACGATCGGGCTTCTGCTGCGCGCTCATGACAGGCTCCTCCTCAAAGCGTCTGAGGGCGTGATATTCGATGACGTGATCGCAGGCCGCGCGCGATGCGCGGCACAGGGCGGATACGGGAACAGATATTCGCTGCTCAGATTGTATCGCCCATCGCCCATCGCCCATCGCCCATCGCCCAACTCGCGTGCGCTATACCCCCAGCCCGAAGCGCGCGCGAGCCGCGGCCGTCACGCGTGCCATCACCTCGGCCAGCGGCACGCCGTGGCGCTCGGCCAGCGCGCGGCAGTCGTCATATTCGGGGCTGGCGGCGAGCACGCGCTCACCCGCTAGCTTCAGCTTGACGCGGCAAGGGCCGAGTGGCGTCTCGATCGTCTCTTCGCGGCGGCCGGCGATGAGGCGGCTGCTGTGGCGCATGCGAACGCCAAGCGTCGCGCTCTCA
>DASUBU010000205.1:0-19564 GCA_035763125.1 Ktedonobacterales bacterium | reverse complement strand
GCCATCTCGTAGCGCTCAAGTGTATGGGAGAGGCCCGCTCGATTCCACAAGGCCTTGAAGTGATCTGGGTCGAGGGCGAGCGCCCGGTCAAAGTCGGCCAGCGCCTCGTCACGGCGATCGAGCGAAAGGAACATACAGCCGCGCGTGTTCAGGATGTCGGGATCGTCTGGCCTGAGCGCCAGGGCGTGGTCGGCGGCCGCAAGCGCTTCGCTTGGGCGCTTCAGATCGTCGAGTGCAATAGCCTTCAGCCGCCACGCTTCGGCGTTCTCTGGCTCTCGCGCGATGGCATGCTCGTAAGCGGCGAGCGCGTCGTTGTAGCGCTTCTCTTCGACAGCCGCGTTGCCCTCGGCAAGCCACTCCGCTGCCGTCGCGTGCTCCTCCATGCGCCTCACCACCCCACGTTGACGTGCCTTGCAACCCGCCTGTGAGCCTCAGTATGCCCCTGAGCTCGGCGAACGTCAAGCATATCGCGGTATGCCATGAGCCGGCGGGTGAGGCGCACCTTGCCGCTAGAGTGTCTGGAGGGTGTCCGTCCGGACAGGCAGCATTTCTCTGTCCCAGAATGCCCCTCGGCGCTTCACGCCAGGAGCCACCATCATTCATCCGTCCGAGCGCTGACAGTTCCGCCGCCTCGCCCCCTCCGCACCTATCACTTCGCCACTCCAGGTACTTCGCCGCGCAGGGCGTTACGCGCGGCCTCGCGGCCGGCGTCCTTGATGCTCGTGCCCGAGCCGGTGGCCAGCAGGCGGTCGCCCGCGAAGACGCCGACGGTGTAGCGCCGGTCGTTGGCCGCGCCGCCCTCTTCGAGCAGCTCGTAGCGCGGGACGATGCCCATCTGCCGCAGAACGTGCTGCTGCAGGACACCCTTGGGGTTCTGGTCGCCGAGCGTCGCCTTGACCTCCGGGACCAGCGGCAGAATCTCGCGCTCGATGAAGGCATCGGCCGCCGCGCGACCGGCGTCCAGGTGGATCGCAGCCACCAGCGCCTCCACCACATCCGCCCGCAGTGACTCGCGCGAGCGCTCGTTGAACGTGCGTAGGCTCGCCACATCCACTCGCACGTACGCGTCCAGGCCCAGCGCCGCGCCAACCCGCGCCAGCACGCGCCTGCTGACCACCTCCGACTTCAGCGCGGTCAGCTCGCCCTCGTCGGCGTCAGGATACGTGCGGAAGAGGTGCTCGACCACCCGCGCGCCAATCAGCGCGTCACCCAGGAACTCCAGCGTGTCGTACGAGTCGCGCTGGGGCGCGCCGGCAACGGCCGAGTGGTGCGTCAGCGCGCGCACCAGCAGCGCACAATCCGCGAAACGCACGCTGAGCCGAGCCTCCAGCGCCGCGAGATCGCCATGTGCGCTGAGCATCCCCTTCTCTGCCACGTCCGCGCTCGGACGCCCACCGCTCCCCTCGTACACATCGGCGGGTTGAGGACGCCTGTGTTGTGCCCGTCTGCCGCCGTTTGGCAGCGCATCAGGGGTACTGGTCATGCTGAGATCGGCAATCCATCGCGGACGATGAAGACGAAGTCGGTCGAGCCGTGCGGATCGCCGAGCGGCTGACGCGTCCAGAGCCAGTTCCACACGCGGCCGGCCGCCAGCCCCGGATTGAACCGCGCGCCGGGCTTGGGATAGCTGCCATAGCTGAGGTAGTTGCCCAGGCCCACGCCGAAGCCCCAGTAGCTCGCCGCCGAGCAGGAGTTTGGGTTATTCTTGGCCGGCGTGCAGGGCAGCGGCTTGTAGTCCTCGCTCCACCAGGTGCGCAGGCGATACTCCTTCATGCTCCAGCCGCTCGGGTGCGCCGCCATGAAGGATTGCGCATCCTGGCCGGTATCGTCGCCGGACGGCACCAGGATCAGCACATCCACCGGCGGCGCGTTCTTCTCGCCGGCCGGGTAGCCGAACTGCGCGTTCGGGTAGTCGCGCAGATACCAGTACCACGGCCACTCCATGCCACGTCCGACGCCGATGCGAATTTTGTGCTGGCCGCCATAGAGCACCGTATCGGCGTAGGCGATGCGATTCATGATCTTGGTCACGTCGGTGGTGGTCTGGACGTAGACCATCATCTCGTGCGGCCCCTCGGCGGCGTCCTTGTGCGAGAGCGTCAGCATGCCGTAGACCATCGGGATGAGCAGTAGCAGTGCCAGCGCCGCACTGACGACTGTCGCGGACGGCTTGAAGCGCATGCGTTGCACGAAAGCTCCGACCGGCTGAGACACGCGCGCTGCCAGTGCCGTGCCCAGCCACGAAGGTTGCGCTTCGCTATCGGCCGGCCTCAGCATCAGCTCGCGGAACGAGCCGCCGCCCGCCAGGAACGCCACGATCCGCCGGCAGCCGGCCAGCACACGCTCCAGTGCGACCGCCGCCAGCAGCATCAGCGGCAGCAGGATGTGGATGCTGAGCCACGGCATCTTCTCGGCGGCCCAGGAATAGAGCACCAGCGAGCCGACGAACCAGACGACCAGGAACATGCGGAAGCGATTCGGCCGCACCAGACTGTAGACCAGCCCGCCCAGCCCGAAGGCCACCGCAAGCTGCTCGTAGAGCGGGATCAGCAGCAGATAGTAGTACCACGGCTGGCCGCCGCGCGCGACGTGCTGCTGCTGGAGCCAGTAGTAGAGGCCCTGCCAGATGCCGCGCCCGATGCCTACGCGGAAGCCGTCCGACCACGAGGCCACCTGTCCGCCGGGAACGATCCAGTAGAGCGCGGCGAAGAGCATCCAGCCGGTGACGAAGGCGATGAAGAGCGGCACCCAGCCGATGGAGACGAGCAGCCGCAGGAAGGGCTGCCGCTCCGGGTCGAGCCGCTCGCGGATAGCCGTGGCGAGGCGGCCCGGCGCACTAAAGATATCGTCGAGCTGCTGGGCGACAGACTTCGCGGGCGGAGTTGCCAGCCCCTCGTCATCCTCGTCCAGGTCGGCCCACTGGTCGTCGTCATGCACGGCCCGCGGGGCAAGCGCCGACTCGTCGCGATACATCTGCCACAGCAGCGCGAAGATCACCGACAGCGCGATGAAGATGCTGACGTAGAGCAGAATGGCGACAGTGAGGTTTTCGAGATTGGCGACCTGCACATCGGTCTGCGCCGTGTTGGTGGTGACGGCCACGCTCAGCTCGTTGACTTTGTGCAGGCCGACGTAGGCCACCAGCGCCGCGATCGCTCCCAGCCCGGTGAAGAGGCCCGCGCGGCTCAGCCAGATGCGTTCACGCTCGCTGAAGGCCTCCGGCAGCCGGCCGGCGAGGCCCGAGGCCAGCTCCCATACCGCCAGCAGCGCCAGAAAGCCACCAAAAAGCACCAGCGTGAGGAAGATACCCTCGAAGACCGTGTAGGCCAGCACCGTCGAGGCGATCAGCAGCACGAACCAGTTCAGCGTCCGCTGGCGCGCGTAGCGCACGGCGCACACGACCATCGCAAACATGAAGAAGTTGAAGTAGATGTCTTCGCGCAGGAAGCGCGAGAAGTAAACGAAGGCGGGCGAGACGGCCAGCAGGAACGCGGCAATCAGCGCACCGCTGCGGCCCAGCTCGCGGCGCAGCCAGATAGGCAGCGCGACGATGCCGAGGCCGAAGAGCGCCGGCACAATGCGCGCGGTGGCGTCGTTGACCCACGGATTGCCGACGGCGTGAGGGACGAAGAGATGCTGCAAGGCGAGGATGATGGCAAGCGCAATGCCCTCGGCGTGGAATTGGAAGGGGCCGTGCAGCAGCGGGTCGTAGGCGTAGCTAGCGGGATCCTCGGCGAAGGTTAGCGAGAAGTAGGCATGCATGCTCTCGTCGTGGTGCAGCGGCTTGTCGCCCAGGCCCCAGAACCGCAGGAGCGCAGCCAGGCCGAGCACGCCGATCCAGAGCCACTGCTCGACGCTCAGCCGGCGGATGCGCTGGCCCGCGCTCGCGACAACGTCTCGCCCGCGCAACAGTGCCATCCGTGCAAGGTTGCTCGCGCCGCCTGATGTGGCTGGCTCGGCCTCGCGCGGCGCGACCGGTGGCGGCGGGAGGTCAACGGTCGAGGAGGCGAGCGCGGCGGCGCTGATACCACCGCTGATGGCCGCGGTGCGCTCCAGGCGCGCGGGCTGGTCCTTCGGCTGTGGGCGCCGCCGGCCGCTGCTCGCGGCTGCCGGCCGGCGGCGCGCCTTCACGTTGCGTCTCGGTCCCTGCTGCATGCGTCCACCCTCAAGAACTAACCGCTATGGTACTGCGTAGATAGTGACTCCATCGCGATCATAGAGCGGCTGCAAGAACGTGCGGAAACGGTCCAGGTCGGCCTTCGCATAGAGGTTACGCTCGGCCACCCCCACGTAGACCAGCCGCACATGGTACTGCCGCAGCAGCGCCAGCACCGCGTGCGAATCGGTCGTGGTGTAGATGGCGTTGATGGCGGCCAGCCGCTCGTCGAAGATCGTGTACTGGCCGGTACGCGCCACCCAGCCCGCGCGCCACTCGCCCTCGTGCCCGCCCGGCCAGCCGAGCAGCGTCGGCAGCCCCGTGAAGGCCGAGACGCGGCTGTAGTGGCTCCACTCGCAGCCCGGCGCCTCCAGGATTACCGGCTGCCCCGCGATGTGCGTGTTGAGCCAGGCAATCGCCTCGTCGTCGTGGGTGTTGCTGCCGGCGCCCACCGTCTGACAGTCGGCCGGCACGAAGGTCGGGTCCGTGCGCATGTAGGCGGTGCCGTCCAGCGAGTGCGGCGGTGTGAAGTTCTGCGTCTGATTCGACGCCGCCAGCACTGGGAAGACGAGCGCCGCGCAGGCCAGCACGGCCAGTGCCGCCATCCAGGCCAGCATACTCCCTGCCGCGGCCCACCGCAATCCTGCTGGGAAATTCGCGTGCCAGCGACCTGTGTGGGGAGCGAGGCGCGCTTGGGAACCGGGGGACGGCCGGGGGACGGCTGCTACGTTGTCTGTCTCGTTATCCTCGGTCTCGGCTGCTGCGTCGTCCGCGTCCTCGTCCGCGTCGTCGTTGGCCCCCGCTTGCGCCGAGGCGCCGCTGGACGGCGTCCCCATCAGGTGCGCGTGCAGGTTGAACGCGCGCTGCGGCCCGTGGGCCGCGGTCGCCAGCCCACCCGATGCGCCGCCAGCGAACGCCAGTGCCGTCTCTGGTGATGCGGAGCGCGCCGGATGCGCCGGCATCCATGCCTCGCCTGGCATTACCCGCGCCAGCACGCGCCGCACCGCACCGACCACCCAGACCAGCGCCGGCCCGCCCGCGATACCCAGCAACAGCCAGGCCTGGAAGTAGAGCTTGAAGACGGTGTTCATGCGGGTGCCGAAGATGTCGCGCAGGAATACCAGCTCGCAGACCGCCACCAGCGCCGCCGCCGTCGCCAGCAGGCAGAGCACGAACAGCTCGGCGCGGCGTGCACGCTCCTCCGGCCAGGGTGTGCGCTGGTGCGCAGTGGGAGCCTCCTCCTCCCCGCCGCTGCTGCGCCGCCCCCGCTCCCCAGGGGAGAGGAGGACGGGGGGTGGGGCCTCGACACTCACTTCATTCGCCGGCAGCACCAGCCGCTCGCGCGCCAGCAGCGCGCAGGCCGCGATGATGAGCAGGCACCACAGCAACGTCCAGAGCGTGCCGCCGCGCGTCGCCACCGTCAGCAGCAGCAGCCCGCCAAGGACGACTCCTACGGCCAGACGGGCCGCCGGCCGCTCGACGGCGCGCAGCGCCGCCCAGGTGCTTCCCGGCGGCGCGTCCTCCGCCCGCGCCTGGAGGACGCCGGCTGCCCAGCGCGAGAGCCACACCGCCAGCAGCGAGAAGAAGATGAAGGCGTAGAGGCCGTAGATCAGGAGCTCGTCGCCGATTGGCGAGCGGTCGGTGGCGGGGACGAGGCCGAAGCCCTGCTGCGGCGAGACGAAGCCGGCGTAGAAGGGCAGGTACAGCGCGACGCAGAGCGTCGCCAGCACGGCACCCGCGGCGAGCGTATCCAGCGCGAAGAGCGTGCTCCAGCGCCGGCCGTGGGCGATCCACTGCTGCAGCGCGAGGGCCAGCAGCGCCAGCCCGAGGTAGGTGGGCAGATCCCAGCCGTTGAGAGCGTAGAGGCCACCGAGCGCGACCGCCGTGGCGAGCAACGCCAGCACCCCCAGGCCGCCACGGCCGAAGGCGCGCAGTCCCTCGCCCCGCGACAGCAGCAGATTGGCGGCGATGCCGACGGCCAGCGCCGCGAAGGGCAGCGCGAGGATATGGGCATGCAGATCCGCCAGCACGAAGCTAAACGCCGGGAATTCGTTGATCGTGTTGGGGATCACGCGCGAGGGCGGCCAGTAGAAGTACGTCTGCCAAAGGTCGCGATGTAGCCACCACGCCCACGGACTGGAGTACGCCTTGGGGTTGGACTGCACGGCGGCCAGCGCTTGCGTCCACCATTGCTGCGCGCCGGCGAGATTGCCGAGCACCAGCACCAGCAGCAGCGAGGCGACGCCGACGGGAATCGCGCGGCGCAGCCGGTCCGGGCCAGCGGGACGCGCGGCGGCGTAGATCGCCGAGGCGACGCCGAAGACGGCCGTCGCGGTCAGCGCGAAGACCAGCGCGATGCCGCAGTTGAAGGCAACCGCCGGCTGTGCGGCGAGCATCTTGGCGAGCGAGGCAATCAGGAAGTGGCCGAAGTAGTAGTAGTTGATCGGCTGGCCGCTGAGCCACGGGTCGGGCGCCGGCAGGTGCGGTGCGCGCCACAGCGCGCTGATGAACGCCACATCCATGAACTTCTCGGTGTCCTTCACATCGGGTGTGAACGAGCGGAACCAGCCCATGAAGGCGAAGGCAGCGGCAAAGAGCATCTCCGAGACGAGCAGATGCGCCCGCTCGCGCGTGACGAGGCGGCGCAATGTCTGGCGCAGCGGCGGATGACGCCACAACAGCGCGGCGTTTCCGACGGCAAAGAGCACGAACACGCCGACGATCCAGGCCGCGGAGTAGGGCAGCGCCGAGACGACCGCCAGCGGAAACCAGAGCAGCCAGCCCACGACCAGCAGCCCCAACGGCTTGCTCAGCGCCCAGCCGCGATCGGGCAGATTGGCGAAGAGCACGGCGGCCAGTGGCAGCGCGGCCAGGCCAACAAGCTCCGCCGCCAGCCACCAGAGCACCAGCTCACCCATCAGCCGCTCACCTCATAGATCACGGTATCCATACTGCTATACACGACGCGCAAGACCCCCGATTGTTCCAGTGTGTCCAGCTTTGCCAGCGCTGGCCCATTCATCGGCACACAGGAGTGATCAGATGAGAGCATATAACACGAGCGCTCCTGCTGCCCAAGATAGACATAACGGACGCCGTAGTGGCGCAGAAAGGCGAGCGCGGCGGCTGGATCGGGGGTGCCCCAGAAGGCCTGGACATCGTTCAAGCGGGCCCGGGCCTCGGCGGATGGGTGCCACTGCTCCTCATGATGTCCCCAGCCGATAACGGTGGGCAGGCCTGTATAGGCCGAGACGCGGCCGAAATAGCGGTACGGCTGATATTCCGCCGCCTCAACGATGGTGGGGCCGCCGGCGATGTGGGCGTTCATCCAGGTAATCGCCGCGTAGTCGCCCGGATACCAGCCGCGCATGTAGGCCATACCATCCAGCGAGAGACCCGCCGGCTTCAACCCGCCTGGCGGCGGCACGGCGGCGGCCCAGTGCGTAGAATTGACAAGGTGATCGGCAGCGCCGGTAACAGCCCAGCGCGTGGGATCGGCGAGGCGGTCGGCGGTGCCGGCGACCAGGAAGACCGAGGAAGCTGCCAGCAGCAGCGCCAGCACGGCGATCCAGGCGCCCTGGGCCAGCCGCGGCGGCGAGACCGGAGCGCGCATCGCCCGCGCCACATCCCGCGCGCTGATCCGCCAGGCGCGCGCCCCCACGCGCCCGACCAGCTCGCAGAAGGCCAGTGCCGTGCCGAAGGCGAAGAGCAGCCAGACCTGATAGTAGAACTTGAAGACGGTGTTCATGCGCCGGTGGGTGGTCAGCGCCAGGAAGTCCTTGACGTAGATCAACTCCACGCCGAGCGCGATGGCCAGGCCGAGCAGCAGCAAGACGTAGGTGAAGCGCTTGACCGCTGAGTGACGCAGATCGAGCGCCAGGTACAGACCGGCGGCCAGCAGCACAGCTAGCGCCGCAGCGAGGCTGACACGGGCGGCCAGCGCCAGCACCAGCGCCGCGCCAAGCGCGAGCAGCCAGGGCAGCGCGCCGGCCGGCAGCCCCGCTCGCGCGAGGAGCCGCGTGCCCGGCACACGCCAGCGCTCGTAGAACTCGACGCCGAAGTAGCTGACGGCGACGAAGAGGAAGACACCGAAGACAATGAGAAAGACACTCACCGGTGTGCCCTGGCGCACCCGCCCGATGCCTTCACTGACGGCCTGGAACTGGCGGTGGAAGGGTAGGTACAGCACGTACGAGAGGGCAAGTGGAACGCCCACGCTCAGTGCATAGCCGATGACCTGCCGCCACGAGAGCGCCCGCAGCGTTGCCCCCCAGGTGACGGGCGTATCGCCCTTGCCAGCCTGTGAGACCTTTCCGCGTACGTCCTCTCCCACCTGTAGAGGCCTGTTGCGCTCGCCCTCGCCTTGCGAAACAGACGGCAGCAGCGGCAGCGCCAGTGTCACCGCGAAGAGCAGCGCGAAACTCGGGTAGTCCCAGGTGTTCGTACACCAGATGGCGCCCAAGGTCAGAGCGACGAGGGCCAGCGTGGAGAGCGCGGGCCGTGAGCGTGTGCGAGAGGCAAGGAGCAGCGAGGCGCAGCACGCCAGGAGCAGCGTCGTCAGCACGAGATCCATGACATGTGGGTGCAGGTCGCCAAAGATGAAGCTCCAATACGGGAATTCGATCACTCCCTGCACCCGCGAGCTGGCGAAGTAGTCGAAGGCCGGGACGTGCTGACCCGTGAGCGCTGCTACCAGACGGTGAAGCTCCTGATTGGCGGCGTCGAGATTACAGACGCCGAGGAAGGCGAAAGCGCCGATCAGCCCGGCCCACCAGCGCCGGATGAGGCTCCCGACGACTGAGAAGGCAGCGGTGGCGCAGACGGCGAAGAACAGCGCCAGGGCGAGATTGAAGGCAGTGGTCGGCGCCACACCGGTCAGCTTGATCAACACAGCAACCAGGTAAAGGCCATAGTAGTAGTAGTTGATGGCCTGCCCAGCGAACCAGGGGTCGAGCGGCGGCAGTGTGCGGCTCCGCAGCAAGCCGTTGAGCATCGAGAGCTCGAAGGGCTTCTCGCCAGAGAAGTTGAAGTAGAAGAGGCTGGGGTCCTGAGCGCGGATCCAGGCGAGCAGCAGGAACGCAGCGACGAAGACGCCTTCAGTCAGCGCGAGCAGCCGCCAGCGCGCGCGCAAGAACGCCACCAGCTCGCCGCGCCGCCACCACGCCAGGGCGGCGCTCATCATGACAACCACGCCCAGCGCGGCATAGACGGCCCAGCGCTCAAAGGGTAGCCAGCCGAGACTCGCCGGCAGCCAGACCAGATAGCTGAGCAGCAGCAGACCGAGCATCTTGGCAAGGCCCCAGCCGCGGTCGCGCAGACCCGGCAGGGCCACATAGGCGAGCGGGAAGCTGATCAGCCCCAGCAGCTCGACCGCCAGCAGCCACCAGATCAGCGGGATGCGATTCGGCAGACTGTCGCCAGGATACTCGACGCCGAGCGGCAGCGCATGCGCGTCGGCAGCCTGGGCACGAGCCGAGAGCGGCGAGGGACCGATGCTCTTGGCGGTGCCGCTAAGAAAGGCGTGGAGGCCGCTGTGCCGTAGCGCGAGAATGGCGAACATCCCACCAACTACGAGCAGGATAACCACACTCGCCCCGCCGCTCAGCATCGCCCATCGCCTGGCGGCGTGGGCAGTGGCACGCGCTGCGTCGTCAGTCTTGCCCGCGTCGGATTGTCTCGACTCCAGCCCCACGTCCTGCCCCTACCTATGCATCGGTCATTGCTCAGTCGCACTCCTTTCTCTACGCAATTCTACCTATTCTGCAGCAGTGCATAGTACCATCGGAGTACCATCGGAGTACCATCGGAGGTGTCCCTGACCGGCCTTAGCCGGCGACCTGATAGATCGTCACGTCGGGGTTCTGGTAGACGACGCGCAGCATGCCTTGCTGCTGAAGCGCGGAGAACTTCGCCAGCGCGGCGCCGTCCATCGGCATGCACTGGTCGCCTTGTTTGATGTAGCAGGTGCGCTCCAGCTCACCGACATAGACATAGCGCACGCCATATTCGTGCAGGAAGGCGAGCGCGGCAGAGGGGTCCGGCGTGCTCCAGAACGCGACGATCGCTGCCTGGCGCGCGCTGACCTCCTGCGGGTAGCGCTGCTCGTACTCGTGCTGCTCCTGCACCACCGCCGGCAGCCCGGTATAGACCGAGACGCGTCCCTGCCAGTTGTAGACGCCGCTGCTGGCCTCGACGATGGTGGGGTCGCCGGCGATGTGGGCGTTCATCCAGGTAATCGCCGCGTAGTCGCCCGGATACCAGCCGCGCATGTAGGCCATGCCGTCCAGCGAGAGCCCCGCCGGCTGGAGGCCACCCGGTGGCGGCTGCACCCGCGCCCAGAGTGCCGGATCGGCCAGCCGGGCCTGCGTGCCCTCGACGAGGAACACGCTGCAGCCGAGCACCAACGCCGTCAGCGCCACGATCCACACCGAGCGCAGCACCCCCACGCCCGCCGCCCGCGCTCCCTCTGCGCCTGATACACGCTGTAAGGGTGTCCGGTGGACGCCCAGGCCTGTACGCTCGCCCGCGCTCGTACTTCTCCCAAACACACGGCTGGCAAGCTGCGCGAACGCCAGGCCGCCGCCCAGCGCGAAGAGTGTCCAGACCTGATAGTAGAACTTGAAGACCGTGTTCATGCGCTCCCAGTCAGAGCCGTCCAGGAAGTCGCGGACGTAGATGAGCTCGACGCCCAGCGCGATGGCCAGCCCGACGAGCAGCGTAAGATAGGTCAGCAGCTTGACCGGACGGTGGCGCGGGTTCAGCGCCAGATACAGGCCCAGGCCCAGCAGCAACAGTAAGAGCGACTTCACACTAACCAGGAACGCCAGCGCCAGCACCAGGCAGTAGGTGCCGGCCAGCAGCCACAGGCGCGAGGTGGCTGTGCCCGGCGGGGCGGCGCTTTGCGCCCAGATGGCTTCCTGGCGGTCGCGCAGCTCGACAAAGAAGTAGCTCGCGATCAGGAAGAGCCACAGGCCGAAAATCGTGGCAAACAGCATCGGTGACGTGGGCGTCGTGACGGGTCCCGTGCTGGAAACCGCGCTCTGGAAGTTGGCGTGAAACGGCGCGTACAGCAGATACGAGCCGCCGAGCACAGCGAACGCGCCTACGGCGAAGCCGCGCACCGCCGGCCAGCGCACGGTGCGGATGATCCTCTGCAGGACCGTGGTGCGTACGCCCTCACCCTCGCCCGTGGCTCCGCGGCCAGCCGGGAACGCCCAGAGCGCCAGCGCCACCACGACCAGCAGGGCGTAGGTCGGTAGATCCCAGGTGTTGGTACACCACGACGCGCCCAACGCCAGGGCTGCGGCGGCCAGCGTAGGCACGATGCGGCGCCAGCGTCCGCCGTCACGCCGCGCGCCACTCACCAGCGAGGCCACGCAGCCCACCAGCAGCACGACAATCGGCAGATCAATCAGGTGAGCATGCAGGTCCGCGTAGAGGAAGCTCCAATATGGGAACTCGTTGATCGTGTAAGGAATCACGCGGCTGCTGGCCCAGTAGTCGAAGGGCGGCGACGGCAGGTGCGCCAGGAGCGCCCGCCACTGGCCAATCGCCTGGAACAGCCCATCCAGGTTGCCGACCATCGCAAGCCCGAAGGCGCCTGCCAACCCCGCCCACCAGCGGCCGGTGACGCCGGCGACCACCGAGAACGCGCCGCTGACGGTCAGCGCAAAGAGCAGCGGGATCGCCAGATTGAAGGCGGTAGTCGGCGCGATGCCAGTCAGCTTGATCAGCACGGCGACCAGGAACTGGCCGTAGTAGTAGTAGTTGATGTAGCCGCCGGAGAACCATGGATCGTAGGGCGGCATATAGCGACTGCGCAGGATCGCGTCGAGGTAGGCCAGCTCCATCGGCTTCTCGCCGCCGCGCCAGATGTGCCACAGGTCGGGGTCAAGCGCGCGAATCCAGGTGAAGAAGAGGAAGGCGACCAGGAAGGCCACTTCGCCAGCCACCAGCAGGCGCCAGCGTGCGCGAACGAATGCCCATAGCGTCCGCCGTCGCCACCAGCCGACCACGCCGCCGGCCCCCGCCAGCAGCGCAAACGCCACCGTTACGACTGAGCCGTCGAAGGGCAGCAGCCGTACGCTCGCCGGCAGCCAGACCGCCCAGGCCAGCGCCAGCAGCCCCAGCAGCTTGGCGAAGCCCCAGCCACGGTCGCGCAGGCCGGGGAACACGCTGAAAGCCAGCGGGAAGCTGACCAGTCCGAGCAGTTCCACCACCACCAGCCACCACAGCAGCGGCACACGGTTGGGCAGGCTATCGGCCGGGAACTGCGCACCGAACGAGGGCGATTGCGCGTCGGCGGCGGCATTGGCGGGCGAGAGCAGCAGCGACTTCTGCGCGCCGGAGCGATTGGCGACCGCCGGGAGCGTGAGGCCACTGGTGAGCGCCGCGTAGAGCTGCTGCTGGTTCAGCCCGGCGCCACTCTTGACGAAGATCCAGACGGGCGGATGGTCGTAGACCGAGTAGCTTTCGTCCGCGCTGGTATCGTCGAGCGTCCAGCCGAGCAGATGGGGGTGATTGTCGAAGTGCGCGGCCAGATGGAAGCCGAGCTTGCCGGAGAAGAGCAGCTCATAATAGCGCGTCGTCATCGGGTAGCGGTCCGGCAGCTTGGGGATGGAGCGCAGGAGGCGCTGGCTGCTGATGACGACGACCTGCACGCCGGCCAGGTCGGTGGCGAGCTGCTGCGCCTTGTCGGGAGTGTCATCGGCGTAGAGATCGAGGCCGACGGTGGGGTAGGCGCCGGGGAGAATAGGGTGGCCGGCGGCCGTATAGCCAGTACCCGCGCGGTCGGTGCGAGCCGGCGGCACGAGGATCGGCAGCGGATCGTCCCAGACCTCGCTGGTGAGGGTGGCGCCGGGGGTGAGGTGATTATAGATCCACTCCGAGGCCTGTACGCGCGTGTTGGGCGTGGTGTAGATATTGACCAGCGCCAGCGTCAGCACCAGCGAGCTTGCCAGCACCACGCCCCCCAGCCCGGCGCACGCCCAGCGCCACCAGTCCGCTCCGAAGCGCCGCGTCAGCCGCGCCGCCGCATCGCTGCCCAGCGGGTCGCGCACCGCACGCACGATCAATGGCAACTTCCCGACGGGCACCCGCGAATGCAACGCTCCCGCTGCGTTCTCTCCTCTTCCCTCTCTGTCTGCCCTCTGTGTCGTCCTTGTGAATTCTCCCAGCCGCCGCGTGCCCCAGGCGGCCAGCGCCACCAGCGCCGCCGCACCGCAGACCGTCAGCGGCGCGAAGACCGGCAGCATGTAGCGCGTGAACTTCATGTACGCGCCGCCGATCACGGCGAAGTAGGCCACCAGCCAGACGACGACGATTGCCCAGTCGGTGTTCAGCCGCCGCCAGAGCTGCGCCGCGGCCCAGCCGAAGCCCGCCAGCCCCAGCAGCCCTAGCGGCCAGCCCATGTCGTACCGCAGCATCTGGGAAATCTGGTAGACGAAGGGTGTTGTGCCCGCGAACTGGCGCACGTAGGGGTAGTCGAGCGTTCCCTGCGAGAGCATCGTCTGTTCTGTCACCTGCTGGCGGAAGCTCGGCCAATCAATCAGCGCGTAGGGACTCGTCACCAGGAAGGCGAAGATGCCCATCGCCGCGACCGCCAGCAGGGCGAGCGCCGCCTCGTCGAGTCCGCGCCGGCGAATGCGCAGCGCCAGCGCCACCGCGACCGGCGCGAGCAGCGGCGCCGCGCTGACCTTCACGGCGAAGGCGAGGCCGCAGCCCAGGCCGGTCAGCAGACCCCAGCGCCAGGCATTGCCGTAACCGGCCGCACGCCGATGCCAGCGTGCGTCCTCCACGTCTGCGTCCGCTCCGGTGCCGGCCGGAGCCGCTTCGCGCGGACCCTGCGCCAGCGCCACACAGCCCAGCAGCGTGAGCAGCACGAAGAACAGCAGCAGCGTATCCACGGCGTAGAAATGTGCTACCTGCACCTCGAAGGCGGTGGTTGCTACGAAGGCCGCCGCCAGCAGCCCCGCCCAGCGGCCCGCCAGCCGCCGCGCGAGCAGCCCCGCCAGCAGCACCGAGCCAGCATCGAAGAGCGCCGAGAGCACGCGGCCGATCAGCGTGAAGTGATCGAAGTCGTCCCAGGCGCCGCCGCCAGCCGGCGCGAAGCGGCCATGGGTCAGCGTCGTAAGCCACGCCAGCAGATGCGCTACGCCAGCCAGCAGGTATTGCGGCAGCGTGCCATAGGCAAAGAAGTGTGGATTGAGCGGCGAAGCGGGCGAGAAGAACCAGCCAGGGCCGGTGTAGGCCGGGTCGCATCCCGCGGGGCGCGGCGTGCCAGGAAACGCCAGGCACATCGCCTTGAAGACGATGGCGCGCTCGTCGGGATGCAGATGGTTGTTGGCATCCCAGTTGAGGCCGTAGAGGCGCGGGACGAGGGCCAGCAGCGCGATCAGCCCCAGCGCCCACAGCGTCGCGTCTTGGCGCGCGAGCCAGCCACGCAGCCGCGCGGCGAAAGGTGCCAGCGCAGCGACGCGAAATGGTTGGACGGGCGCATCGGGCAGCGTCGCAGGCGAACGAGGCGGGGCGGCCATCGGCAGGGCATGGCCGTGCAGAGCGCCGGCGAGCGCGGCGATGTTACGCGCCGTCCCACGCATCCTGGCCGTCCGGCGCCATGTGCCGCTTCGGCGTGCTCGCTGTTCGCGCACCAGTCTCCTCCGGCGCTACATTGCAGCCGCCCTCACCGCGGCGGATGCGCCCCGATTGTATCATCGCGTGCCGTTACAAGCCATTGTGCCGCCGGTTGGAGCTACTGGCGGAGCACACAGCGCGAGATGGTCTGCGAGGTGCGGGGTGTCCGGCCCTGTTCTTGCATCGAGAAGGCACAGATACGCCACGAGCGGCGCGAGAAGTCTCCGAGCGTCGGGAATCCAGTGCATGCCAACATTCATCGAACACGCCATTCGTGAGCCAGCGGTCGAGAATCCCCGGCGCTACGCCCAGCGGGTTCATCGCCTGGCCTGGGCCTACCTCGGCCTCTTTGTCGCGTCGGTTGCCGGCGTCGCCCTGGTGGTGTAGCAAGCCCAGTTCTATGTGACCCTCTCGCAGCGCTCCAACGTCGAGACGCTGACGCTCGCCTTCCTGCTCGTCTTCTTCGCCTATCTGACGGTGCTGAGCGCGCCCGGCGCGCTGGGTACCCTGCGCATGCTCTCCTACATGCTGCTGGCGCTCCGGCAACCGACCCAGGAGGATGGCGAGCGGTACAAGATGCGCGGCCTGCGTGCCGGCTCTGGCGGCTCCGCCACGGTAGCGCTCAATCTGGCGCTGGAGCGCGCCGACCGGCCGCAAGCGGCCTTCACGCTGCCCGTCACGGATCGTGCTGGCTCGCTGGGCGAGATCGTCGTGGACGGCGCGAAGCTCACCCATCACTCCACATTTGCCTCCGGCTCGAATGGACTGCTGGCGTTCTTTGTCGAGCAGGTGAATCACGCGCTGGAAGGGCGCGGAGAGCCGGCGGGGGTGGATGTGGTCGAGTGGAAGAGCATCAACGACGAGGCGGCGGAGCAGTACCTGAGCCTGACCGCATTCGCGCGCAACCTGGAACGGCGGCTGGGCGCGGCTGGCCTCTGGCCCCGGCGTGTGCTCACCGCGGAGGACTGCGCGGAGCTGGAGAAGCGACTGACGCAGGTTTGCCACGCCCTGCGCAACGAGGCGTTTCTGCCGCACTGGGAGTATCAGGGCCAGCACCAGCTACCACTGATCCCGCAGCCACTCGGTCTGATTAATCTGTCGCGCAACGAGAAGCGAGTGGACCCGCTAGCCTCGATGGGCTGTGCGGTGGCAATCGTGCTCCTGGTGGTCTTCATTCTCGCGCTGATCTTCATCTTCCCGCCGTGGGTGCCAGGCTCGTGACGCGAAAGGAGGTCGCCACGTGCAAGGGCGCCTGATGGCGAAACGGGTCAGCTTCTTCCTTCCCTTCCTCCTGCTGCTGGGGATGGCGGCGCTCTGGGTCACCAACTGCTCGGGGCCGCGGCCGGTGGTGAGCGATCCGCAGGTGGAAGCGCCCACCGCGCCAGACAAACCCTACTACGTGACGGTGCGCGTGCAGAACGACAGTCCGGGCCACGGGCAGGTGCAGCTGGTGTTCCGCCTGCGCGACATCCATAGCGGACACGTGTACCAGCAGAGTGAGCAGGTGACGCTCCGCAGCGGTGAGACGGCGGTGGTTGGCGTGGATATCAGCGCGCCATCGGGAGAGTACCAACCCAACGTCACGGCTAGCTATCCGCCCTGATCCTCGGATGACTCAGCCGCGGACAGCTCATCCGAGCCAAGCGCTGTCGTTGCCCTGATAGGCGCGCCGCCGCCCGGCCGCGGCCGGCGAGTAGGTGTCATCCCAGGCATGCTCATCAGGCGAGTGATGCGCGGGCCGCGGCATCGAGGTGGAAGCATAGTCGCCGCTTGGCGCTGCTCCCTCGCGCAGAAACGGTGGTGTGATCCACTCCGAGGGCTGTGGGGTCCGCTCGTGCCCACGCGCCAGCTCAGGCTCGCGGGGCCTTTGTGGTGAGGGAGCAGGGCGCTCGCCGCGCTGCGGCCGGACCGCCGGACCGGAGCCACTCAGCCACGCATCCTCTGGAAACGGCGGCGCAGCCTGCGGTTGGGGTGCGCGAGGCGCGGGAGGTGGGGTGTGCCGCGCGGCCTGATGATAAGCGCCCCAAGCTGCCGCTTCTCGATACTGCGTGCCATTGGGAGCCGGTGGATTCGCGAGCGGGGACGCCGGATAGCTCGCCGCGGGTGATGACGGATAGCTCGCCGCGGCCAGCGGCAGCGTCTGCCCCATGATATTCACCGAGATACCCACCCCACGCCGCAGATTGTCGAGCTGCTGGCGCAGCACGCTGTTCTCTGCCTCAAGCTGTGCCACCCGCCGCTGTAAGTCGGCTACGAATGCGGCCATCTCGTCGTAGCTGTAGTATCCGGTGCCCATGGCTGCCCCCATCTCCGCGATGCCCAACGCTTGCCATTGCCAAGTCCACCTGTCGCACGTCAGCGTCGTTATAACACAGCTCAGGCACAACTGAACGTAAGAGTGGCCCAGGAGTCCCGTCTACCTTGCTCCAGCCGCTTCTGTTCCCCATGTTGTACGGGTCCTACCGCCCACCATCTGCCGTGTCTGCCGTGGCTGCCGCGCCTCGCGGAGTGCGGCTCCGCGCGCGCAGGAGCGCCGCCACGCGATCCCAGATCGCCGCGGCGACCTCCGCCTTCGGCAGCAGCGGCAGCTCCTCGACGCGCCCATCGGCATGCAGCAGGGCAACCTCGTTGGTCTGCGTGCCGAAGCCGCTGCCCGGCTTGCTCACATCGTTCGCCACCAGCAGATCGAGGCGCTTGCGCCGCAGCTTCTGCCCGGCGTTGGCCGCTACCTCGGTCGTCTCGGCCGCGAAGCCCACCTTGACGGCAGCCGGCGCGAGATCTTCCGCCGCCAGCTCGGCCAGGATGTCGGGGTTGCGCACCAGCTTGAGTGTCAACGAGCCATCGGCGTTCTCGGCCGCCGATCCTTTCTTGATTTTCTCGGCGGCCGGCGCGGAGGGCCGGTAATCGGCGACCGCCGCCGCCATCACCAGTGCGTCGGCCTCAGGCAGCGCCTCGCGCACTGCCTCGCGCAGCTCCAGCGCCGTGCGCGCGTGCCGGATGGCGATACCTACCGGCGGCGGCAGCGGCGCGGATGACGCCCCCACGATCAACGTCACTTCCGCGCCGCGGTCGCGCGCCTCTTCGGCCAGCGCGAAGCCCATCAGCCCGCTCGAGCGATTGCCGACGTAGCGCACCGGATCAATCGGCTCTTGCGTGCCGCCGGCCGTCACCACCACGCGTCGGCCCGCCAGCTCACCATCGCGGCCCAGCACACGCCGCACGTGCGCCAGAATCATCGCCGTCTCGGGGAAGCGCCCAACGCCAACCTCACCAGAGGCGAGGTGTCCCACCTCGGGCGGCACAATCGTCGCGCCGCGCTGCTCCAGCGTGCGCAGATTGGCCTGGGTGGCGGGATGCTGATACATGTGGCTCTCCATTGCGGGGACGAGCAGCAGCGGCGCGGGGCAGGCCAGCGCGACGGCCGAGAGCATGTCGTCGGCAAGGCCGTGCGCCAGCCTGGCGATTGTGTTGGCGGTGGCTGGGGCGATCAGCAGCAGATCGGCGCCCGTTCCCAGCTCGATATGCCGTGCGGCGGCCACGCCGGTCGGCTCCCACAAGCTCCCGTAGACAGGTCGGTGGCTGAGTGTGGAGAAGGTCAGCGGACGCACGAACTCACCCGCGCGCTCGGTGAGGATCACGTCTACCAGTGCCCCCGCTTGCTGCAGCTTGCTCGTGAGATCGGCCGCTTTGTAGGCGGCGATGCCCCCTGAGACACCCAGCACAATGCGTTTCCCCGTCAGCATATCGTTACCCTGCCCCACTCCCTGCTGACCGCCAATGCCACGCTGCTGTCCCAGCGTGCGCACTGTGAGCATATATCAAAAAAGCCCGAAGCGGTGTGCTTCGGGCGAAAGAAGAAGCGCGCCGTCCAGGCGGGGAGACCGGCAACGTCCTATTGTCCCACAGGGCTGCCCCTGCAGTATCGTCGGGGCTGGAGGGCTTAACGACCGTGTTCGGGATGGGAACGGGTGGATCCCCTCCGCTACAGTCACCAGCCTCCCCGCATGGATAGCGCGCGACGGGTGCGATGGCGATGGTCTTGACGGCCATAGTCGGCGTAGAGCATGCGTAGAGCATACAATGTAAAGAGCTCTGCAGATGGGGAGACCGGCAACGTCCTATTGTCCCACAGGGCTGCCCCTGCAGTATCGTCGGGGCTGGAGGGCTTAACGACCGTGTTCGGGATGGGAACGGGTGGATCCCCTCCGCTACAGTCACCAGCCTCCCCATATGCAGAGCCGTTCGTGCCGGCGCGACACAGCCGCATGATGCGAGCGCGGGTGGAGACGAGGGGACTCGAACCCCTGACCCTCTGGATGCAAACCAGATGCTCTCCCAGCTGAGCTACGCCCCCAAAGAGACGGTGTCGCCGGCGTGTGATGGCCGCTCGAATTGGAAAGGTTCGCGGGTGGGCCTGCCCTGGCTCGAACAGGGGACCTCAGTCTTATCAGGACTGCGCTCTAGCCAACTGAGCTACAGGCCCGCGAGAGACCGATGCCGCAAGAGACGTTGGCCGCTGAAGAGTGGAAAGCAGCGAAGCAACACGCGCACCGGGCAACCGAACTCGGAACGCCCACAGTATATCACGAAATGCCTGTGCCTGTCGATATTGCCGGCACCTCTTGCGAGCTGCCGGATCGACCTGGGAATGGCGGTGCAGGCTCCCCGAAAGGAGCGCTGCCGCCGAGTATCCCTAGAAAGGAGGTGATCCAGCCGCACCTTCCGGTACGGCTACCTTGTTACGACTTCACCCCAGTCACCGACCCCACCCTCGAC
>DASUBU010000204.1:0-4861 GCA_035763125.1 Ktedonobacterales bacterium | reverse complement strand
GCGCGACGTGCGCCACCGGGCGGCCACTGGGCTCCTCCCCTACGGATGGAGACGAGGGCGTGCTGCATACGCCCCTACGGATTGGTGGGCGGCTCCTGGGCGGTCGCGCCTGGCTCGCCTTTGAGGCGGACACCACGCAGGATGCGGCGTGCGTACAGGCCGCCAAGCAGGATCAGCAGGCCGGTGGCGGTGTAGATCGTGTCCACCGGACCAATACGCAAGCCGAACACCTGCTGGTGAAAGCCGCGCAGCGTGACGCCGTCGAGGTAGCCTGCCAGGGCAATCGAGGCGAGCGTGGCGAGGCTGGTGATGGGATTGAAGACAGCGGCCACCCGGCCGATCATGTCGCGCGGTGTCAGGTGCAGCAGCAGTGGGCTGATGGCGACGTTGACCGCGCCGATGGTGGCGCCCGAGAGCGCGATCAGCGCGAGCGCTGGCACAACCTGCGTTTGGCGCGCGTAGGCGATGATGACGAGTCCTCCCGCCACCAGTCCCAGCCAGAAGGTGCGCCCCACCCCTATGCGCGACGCGAGCGCGGCAGCCAGCGCGGAGCCGGCGATCAGCCCGAGGCCCAGCGCGGTGCCCAGCAGGCCGAAGAGGCTGGCTGGCGCCGCCAGATTCTGCGTGACGAAGAAGATATCGAGCGTATTGAGCGTGCCGGCGCCCAGCAGCACGATCACCGCTGCCACCAGCAGTCCACGCAATGTGCGATGGCCGAAGAAGAAGCGCAGGCCCGCCCACAGCTCGCGCCAGACACTTCCCCGCTCGCGTGAATTGCCCGTCTCGCCCGCCCACTCCGTCACTATGCCCCGCATCGCGGCTACCGCCAGGAACGAGACGCCGAACGAGGCGGCATTGATGGCGAGTGCCCATGCCGGCCCCGCGGCAAAGTACAGCACCGCGGCAAGTCCGGGCCCCGCCACCTGCGCGGCGCCCTGCGAGATGCGGGTCAGCCCGCTGGCCTGCGCCAGATGTGCCTCGTCCACGATCGCGGCCAGCAGCGCGATCTGCGCGGGGAAGAAGAACTGCGCGCAGGCTGCCGCCAGGAGCACGACGCCATAGATCGCCCCGAGCCGCCAGATGAGCGGCAAGCCGTCTCTGGGCAGTAGTGCTAGCGGCATGTCGAGCGCAATCGGCAGCAGCAGCGCTATGAGAAGAGCCCGCACGGCATCCATCCGCAGCAGCGTGCGGCGCTTGTCCCAGCGGTCGGCGTAGACGCCCGCCAGCGGCCCAACCACAAGTACCGGCAGGGTCGCGGCGAAGAGCACCCCTGCCACCGCTAGCGGCGACCAAGGTTGGCCCGCCGCGAGGCGTGTCGTGATCCACAGCACGAGCGTGGTATCGAAGAGCGTGTCGCCCAGCACGGAGACCGTCTGTCCGGCCCACAGCAACACGAAGCTGCGATTGATGAGCAGGCCGGGACGGCGGAAGGACCTGGCGTGCATTGGGTGTTGCTCCGCATCATGAGTGGTGCTGCTTGAATGCCGCGGTGGATGAATCGCACACCGTCCGTAGGGACGTGTTGCACACGACCTGGCGGGGGGTGAGGAGCGACTACGTCTCGTGCGTGTTGAGCACATCCAGTGTGGCGCGATCGGCCATGAGGGTGAGCCTTCGGCCGTCAGCCACCGCGGCGAAGGCGCTACGGATCGCGGGCTGGCCGCCGTACTCCACGAGTTGCTCCGGCTCGCTGACGCAGCGTGGGTATCGGCGGGTGAAGCGGACCACCTCTGGGTGCTGCCAGAACGCAGAGGCCAGGCTCGTGTTGACGTTCACCTCGCACGGCGGGCAGAACAGCGAGCTCGTGAGACCTGGCCAGGGATGCTCGGAACCGCCCATCTCGTCCCGCGCTTTGATGTCCATTTGCCGTGGCGTGCCGCACGAGGGGCAGCGCTGCCAGCCATTCCGCAGACCTTGAGTGATGTATGGGATCGCAAAGCGCAGCATGCGGTTCACCGCCGGGCGGAAAGAGCGAAGTCCGCCAAGCGGGACGCCGCCGCTGTTGATCTGGAAGCCACAGCCGGAGCAGCGCATGCGCAGCCCAATCTCGCCACTCGGTAGCGGCTCGAAGATGCCCCGCAGCCGGCGCGTGCCACAGCCCACGCACCACAGGCGGCTCTCTTGCCAGCCCGCGGTTGCCTCCTCGTCAAGCGGCAGGCCAAACGCGACTGCGTCGGCCCGCAGCGTGCCAGCCAGCACGGCGCGCAGTTGCCTGCGAGCGCGGTGCAGCCGTGATTCGAGCGCCGCGACGGTGAGGCCGAGCCGTAGTGCGGCCTCCGCCTGTGGCAGCTCGTCGAGGTAGCAGAGCGCAAGCGCTTCGCGGGCGGATGCATTGAGATGGGCGAGCGCGCGGTCGAGGAGGGCGTGCAGATCTTGCCGCTCCAGCTCGGCGGCGGGATCGAGGTCGTCCACTGAAGGTCCACGCAGTCCGCTCGCACGCTCCTCCTCAGTCACGTCGTCTAGCGGCAGGTGCGTCGCGCGTCCGCCCCGTCGAGTGGCGGCATCGTGGCGTAGATGCATCAGGCTGCGGCGGCGGCAGATACCAGCCAGCCACGCCTCGAAGCGCTCCGGCTCGCGCAGGCTCTCGAGCGCGCGCCACGCATCCAGCAGCGTCTCCTGAACGACCTCCTCGGCGGCTTCTGGCGGCAGACCCTGTCGGCGAGCGAGACGCAGCAGGCGCGGGCGCTCGGCAGCCAGCCGCTCGTTCAGCTCGGCCACAAGCGGCACGTGGTGCGCCTGCGGATGCGCGGGTGGGGCAGACGGACTGTTGGGGTGCATGCACGCTCTCCCTTCCGCCCACATGTTGCGTTCCGCAGCCCGCGCCTTGCGCATTTTTCTATTGTCGGCCAGCCTGGCAATAGCCAGCGCACTCGCGCAGAGCAGATCTACGGGAGCGCGCTTCTGCTCTGCCACCGGATGAAGCACCTGAAGACGATCGCGCTGTGCAGCTCGGGTCTGGCAATTGGTGCGATTGTGCTGGTTTGGGCGTAGGACTGACGCCGCGAACGGGCACGTAGACCACGCTCACTCAGACTGCGGGTAGACCCGGCTGGTATGCGTTGGTCTGTAGGCGCAGGCAGCGCTCAGCCCGCCGCCTGTGGCTGTTGCCGTTGATAGAGGAAGCGCAGATTGGCGCCAAAGAATGCGTCGTACTCCCAGTGCGCGAATGCTGCCGGAACTGGTGTCTGCAGCGTCTCGTCGAGTGCCTTGCCAGCGGCACGGGCGTCGCTCACGATGCGCTGACACATGGCGATGTAGTCGCATACCAGTGGCGCATTCGCGAGTGTGCCGAGGGGGCCGTGGCCGGGAACAGCCCGCGCCACATCGTAGGCTTCGATGCGCTGCAGATGCGCTATCCACTCGTCTGGGTCGCCATCGGGCAGATAGGGGTGGACGTTGACGAAGAGCAGGTCGCCGAAGAAGAGGATGCGGTCGTCGGGCAGGTAGAGCCAGGCATCGCTGGCTGTATGCCCCCCGCCAAAGCTGTCCAATTGTGCGCTGCGCCGCCGGCCGCCCAGACTCAGCGCGCCGTCGAATGTTCGGTCTGGCAGCCGCAGCTCCAACGTGGGCAGGCACGCTGCGTAGGTGCGATTCGCCCGCAAGCGTAACTCCAGTTCGTGCCGCTTGCCGTCGTCGGTCTCCGCCCCGAGCCGCGCCTCTTGGCTGGCGATGAACGCCTCGATGCCATCACGGTCCTCGGCAATCTCGGCGGCTGCCAAGGTCGCCATCAGCTCGCGCGTGCGGCTGGTGGCGATGATCTCCGCATGAGGTCCGAACACCAAATTGCCGTGAACGTGGTCGCCGTGCCAGTGGCTATTGACGACGTACGCCGGGTCGCGCCCGGTAAGCGCGCGGCAGGCAGCGAGCAGATCGTCGGCGGCGGCTGGCGTCTGGAACGTGTCGAAGACCAGCGACTCGTCGCCGAGGTCAACGATGCCGGCATTGCAGACCGCGCCGCCGCCGGCCGCGGCGATTGCGGCATAGACGCCGTCGGCGAGGCGCTCCAGTGTGAAGTGCTCAGATGTGGGAGATGGCTGAGATGTCGTCATCATGAAATCCCCTCGCGAGGTAGGAGGACTCTCAGAGCAGATTGCCTGTGCCGCGGCAGTCCGTGCACGCAGTCTGTGTGCGCGAAAGGTCGCGCTCGCGGCGGCGAAGATCCGGGCCAGCGCCGGCATGGACCCGGAGCGCTCCGCCAGCGCGCGGCCACCATCTGGTGGCTCCCCATTCTACACATTTGCGCAACCGGCGGCGCGTGCCTTGACAGGCGCGGGGGGCAGCGGACTATTAGTGGTGAGTGGTAGCAGACTGTCGCGCCACGTCAGCATCCGTGCACCGATGCGCGGAGCTGGAGCGCTTACCCGCTTCGTCAGGAGGACTATCACATGGCCTACGAACTCCCTCCATTGCCCTACGCCTACAACGCGCTGGAGCCGTACATTGATGAAGAGACGATGCATCTGCATCACGACAAGCACCATCAGGCCTACGTCACCAACCTCAACAACGCGCTGCAGGGGCTCTCGCAGCTCGACAACATGCCGATCGAGGACCTGATGCGGCGCATCAACGACGTGCCGGAGAACGTCCGCACGGCGGTGCGCAACAACGGCGGCGGCCACGTCAATCACAGCATGTTCTGGCAGATCATGAAGCCCAACGGCGGCGGCCAGCCGACCGGCGACCTCGCCAGCGACATCACCGCGACCTTCGGCTCCTTCGATCAGCTCAAGACGCTCTTCAACGATGCCGGCGCCAAGCGCTTCGGCTCGGGCTGGGCCTGGCTGATCATGGACACAAGCGGCAAGCTGCAGGTCATCTCGTCCGCCAACCAGGATAGCCCGCTGATGGACGGCAACTA
>DASUBU010000203.1:0-4518 GCA_035763125.1 Ktedonobacterales bacterium | reverse complement strand
CGCTGATCCTCAATAAGCCCAGCAATTACTGCCTGGTGCCTATAGAGGCGAAGTATACCTGCTTCTGCCGTCGGTGTCAATACCTAGCGCGTAGCGTCACTTACGGTCGGTAGTGCTGCCTAGCGTCCATGCGCATGCGCGTCTGACACGTCCCCGTTTCACCGCCCCGCTCCGCCCGCACCTACCCTACAAGCTTTGCCGTTCAGATCCAGGCGGGCTGGCCGTGCGCCCCGATGCGCATGCCGCGCAGCTTCCAGCTCAGCAGGCGCTTGTCCTGGATGGTGAGCGCCAGTACGTTGCCTAGGCCCTCGACGCCGGTCATCAGGTCAAAGACGAAATTGCCCAGGCTGTAGATGATTGGCTTGCCGCGATAGCTCTCGTTCGGCTGGATGACGTGCGGGTGTGCGCCAACCACCAGATCGGCGCCCGCATCAATCGCCAGCCGTGCCATCGCCTGCTGGTGCGCCGTCTCGGCGAGCTGGTACTCGATGCCCCAGTGGGTGAAAACGATGATGAAATCGGCGTGTGGGCGTAGCGCGGCGATGTCGGCACGCATCAGCGTGGGGTCCAGCCAGGCATGACCGGGCTGGCTCGCCGTCGCCGCGAAATTCTCCGGGCCGATCTCGCAGTACGCCAGAAAGCCCAGCGTGGTCGAGCGCACGCGCCGGATGACAGGCGTATGCGCTTTCGCGCGATCCGCCCCGCCGCCCAAGGGCGTGATGCCATAGGCCGGCAGATGGGCAAGCTGGTCCAGGAAGGCGGCCTTGCCGAAGTCGCCACTGTGATTGTTGGCGACCGAGACGATGTCGAAGCCGGCGGCTTGCAGGCGCGGGAAAGCTTTGGGGCTTGCCTCGAACGTGAACTGCTTCGGCTCGGGCGTGCCAAGCGTCGAGACGACACACTCCAGATTGCCGACGGCCAGATCGAAGCCGCGCAGATAGTCGGCGGTGTAGTTGAAGGGGAAGCGGTCGTGCGAGGCAAGCAGCGCCGTATTGACCGAGCGCGCGAGCATCACGTCGCCGGTGATGACGACGGTAACGGGCCGCGTGTCGGGCGTGGCAGCAGCCGCCTGCTCCTGCGCGGGCGATGCGGTGACTGTCGCCGCGCCGCGCCGCGAGACAGAAGAGCCGCCACAGCCGACAAGCCAGCCCACCAGCGGGAGACTCGCCGTCGCGCCCAAGCCCATCTGCCCCGCACGCCGCAGCAACGCCCTCCGTGAGGTGGGCGCGTCGAGGCGGGCGGATGCCGAGCTATCGAGCGGCTCGTCCGCCGGAGCGGAGCCGCGCTCGCCATCCGTCATCATCTGCCCGCCTCCAGTTGCCGTTTGGGCGTCCGCAAGACACCCCTACGGGATGCCGCGCCGTGATGGTGTAGGGGCGTGCTGTGCACGCCCGGCCCTTCGACGCCGCGAATCTCGCTGCCGGGTGTCCGCCCGATGCCCTACGCGCCGATCGCCCCCAGGCCTAGCGAGCGCACCAGCTTGTCGAAGGCCGGCACCTCCTCGGCCAGGACGCGCTCGAGAGTGGCCCGCTGCTCATCCACCTGTGTGCTGAGCTGCGCGAAGACCTCGTGGGCGCCCTGGGTCGGCGCGTCGTCAGACTCATCAATCATGGCGCTGAGGATCGTCAGCTTCTCGTTGAGCTTCGAGGTGCCGGGCTGCAGCTTCTCGTTGTCGAGATTGGTCAGCGCGCCCTCGACCGCGGTGAGCTTCTCTTTGAGCGCCGCGGCGGCCGGAGCGAGCTTCTCGTGCGCGTCGCTGTCCTTGGTGCGCTGCTCCCAGCCGTCGAGCTGCTTGCGCAGCCGCCGGATGCGATTGATCGCCTCGTGGACCTCGTTGAGGCGGTCGCGCAATGCCACCTTCATCTCGTGCTGCTCGGCCAGCTCGGCATCGGTAACCGAGAGGCGCGGGTCTTTCACCACCATAAAGGACTGGCTATGCGTCTCGCCGCCCACGACCAGCTCCACACGGTACGCGCCGGGCAGCGCGCGCGGCGCGCTGGCAGCGGCCACTATCTTCTCGTAGGGATCGCTGACCTCGCCGTTCTCCAGCTTGGTCGCTTTCTCGAAGCGTAGATCCCACACGAAGCGGTTCGCACCGGGCTGCACCGGCGGGCGAGGCGCCTCCTCGTCGTCGCTGCTAAAGCTCTTCACGACGGCGCCGCTGGCATCCAGAAAGCGCAGCGTCACCGGCTGCGCGGGCTTCTCTTTCAGCCAGTAGTGGATGATGGCCCCATCGGGTGGATCCTGACCCGCGTCGAGCAGGTGCGCTATCTTGGCGCCGCTGGGCGTCTCGCCCTGGCGGTAGGCGACCGTCACCGGTCCGGTCAGCATGTAGTCCACGTATCCCGGCGCCTCCTCGCTGTGGCCAAAGCCATAGCGGCGGAAGCGGATCACATCGCGCGGCTGGAAGAGCGCAGCGGTCTCCGCGGCGCTCGCCTCGCTCATCTGGTAGAGCGGCGTGAGGTCGTCCAGAATCCAGAAGGCACGGCCATGCGTCGCGGCGACCAGATCGCTGCCCTTGATCACGATATCGTGGACCGGCACGACGGGCAGATTGCACTGGAAGCGCTGCCACGCGGCGCCGTCGTCGAAGGAGATGTAGAGGCCGGTCTCAGTGCCGGCGTAGAGCAGGCCCGGACGATTGGGGTCGGCGCGGATGACACGCGTGAACTCGTCGTCGGGGATGCCGCTGGTGATGCGCTTCCAACTTGCGCCATAGTCGCTGGTCTTGTAGAGATACGGGTGCAGGTCGTCGTGCTTGTAGCGTATCGCGGCGACATACACCGTGCCGGCGTCGTGCGGCGACGGCTCGATGATGGTGATCTGCGACCACTCCGGCAGATCGGGCGGGGTGACGTTCTGCCAGCTCTGGCCGCCATCGCGCGAGACATGCACCAGGCCGTCGTCGCTGCCCGTCCAGAAGACGCCCGCCTCGTGCGGTGACTCGCGGAAGGCGAAGATCGTGCAGTAGACCTCGGCGCCGCTGTTATCGGCGGTGATCGGCCCACCGGACGATTGCAGCTTCTGCGGATCGTTGCGGGTCAGGTCGGGGCTGAGCGTCTCCCAGCTCTGGCCGCCGTCGGTCGATCGGTGGACGTAATTGGAGCAGACGTAGAGCGCGTCAGGGTTGTGCGGCGAGAACTCGATCGGGAAGGTCCACTGGAACCGATACTTCATCTCGATCGCGCCGGCCCCTTTGCCGTAATCCTCCGGCCAGACGGCGATGTTGCGCTTCTGGCGGGTTTCGGGGTTCCAGGCGATCAACCGGCCGTGGCCGTTGCCGGTGCCGATGCCGCCGCCGTAGACCATGTGCGGCGGCTTGGGTGAGATGGCAATGTAGCCGCTCTCGCCGCCGCCCGGCTCGACATAGTTCTTCCAGCTAATCGCGCCCTCTTGGTCGAAGCTCGGCACGCGCATGGCCCAGTTGTCTTGCTGCGAGCCGTAGACGTTGTAGGGCACCTGATCGTCGGTGGTGACGTGATAGAACTGCGCCGTCGGCTGGTTGAGGATCGAAGACCACGTGCGGCCGCCGTCGTAGGTGACGTACGCGCCGCCGTCGTCGCTCTGGATCATGCGGTTATGGTTGCGCGGGTCAATCCATAGGTCGTGGTTGTCGCCGTGGGGTGTGGGCACGGCGAAGAAGGTCTTGCCGCCGTCCACCGACTTGAAGGACTGCACGTTGAGCACGTAAACCGTATCGGCGTCCTGCGTGTCGGCGTAGATGTGCATGTAATACCAGGGACGGCGGCGTAGATTCGGCTCGGTCGCCAGTCGCTGCCAGGTCTCGCCCCAGTCGTCGGAGCGGAAGAGGCCGCCGTCATCCTTGTTGTCCTCGCCCTGCGCCTCGATCAGCGCGAAAACGCGCCCCGCCTGCACGGGCGATGCCGCGATGCCGATCTTGCCGAGCATACCGCTGGGCAGCCCCTTGGCGCGCGAGATGTCGGTCCAGGTCGTGCCGCCGTCGGTGGATTTCCACAGGCCGGAGTCGTCGCCGCCGCTGTGCAGCGCGTGGGGATAGCGCTGTGCCTGCCAGAGGTTGGCGTAGAGCACATCGGGATGGTTGGGATCCATCGCGATTTCGGTCGAGCCGGCGCGCACGCTCTTGAAGAGCACATTCTCCCAGGTGGCGCCGCCGTCGCGCGAGCGGTAGACGCCGCGCTCGGCGTTCGGGCCCCAGGCGTGGCCGAGCGCTGCGACGTAGACCAGATCGGGATTGGTGGGGTGGACGACGATGTCGCCGATGTGGCGGGTGTCGCGCAGCCCGACGTTCTGCCAGCTATGGCCGCCGTCGAGCGACTTGTAGACGCCGTCGCCGTGCGAAACGTTGCTGCGAATGGTGGACTCGCCAGTGCCCGCGTAGATCACGTTGGGCGCCGATGGCGCGACGGCCAGCGCGCCGATGGCTGCGGTGCCGAAGTGGCCGTCAGAGATGTTCTCCCACAGGGCGCCGCCGCTGGTGGTCTTCCAGACGCCGCCGGCGCAGGCGCCGAAAAAGAAGGTCCCCTGCTCGGTCGGATG
>DASUBU010000202.1:0-28503 GCA_035763125.1 Ktedonobacterales bacterium | reverse complement strand
GCGGGAGGGCGGGCGACGTGACGAGCGAAAGGCCGGAGGCCGCGGAGGTGCTCGCGCGCCTGGAGCGCTGGGCGCGTGAGGAGCCGCGTGTGCGGGCGCTGGTGCTGGAGAGTTCGCGCGCGCAAGAGCAGGCGCCGCTCGACGCCTTCTCCGACTTCGACGTGCTGGTGGCGGTGGAGGACGCCGTCGCCTTCGCCGCCGACGAGGCGTGGCCGAGCGCGTTCGGCAAGCCGCTTGTGCGATTCCGCGACTCCACCCAGGTGCGCGGCTACACTACGTACTCGAGGCTGGTGCTCTACGCCGATGGCACCAAGGTGGACTACCTGGTCTGGCCGGCGGCGCTGCTGCGCGAGCTACGGGGGGCGCAGACGCTTCCGGACGTGCTCGACTGGGGTTACCGACCGCTGGTGGATAAGGACGGGCTGACCGAGGGCTGGCCCGCGCCGACGCGCACCGCCTTCATCCCGCGCCGGCCAACCGAGCGCGAGTATCTCGCGCTGGTCGAGGAGTTCTGGTGGGAGACGAGCTACGTCGCCAAGAACCTCTGGCGCGACGAATTACTGTTCGCCAAGTACAATCTTGAGGTGGTGATGAAGCTCGATCTGCTGCGGCGCATGCTCGAATGGCGGATCGAGATCGAGCGCGGCTGGACGTGGAAGCCGGGGCTGCTCGGGCGCGGCATGCAGCACCTCGTGCCCGCCGCGACCTGGGCGGAGCTGGAGCGCACGTTCGTCGGACCCGGCATCGAGGAGAACTGGCAGGCGCTCTTTGCCACGACCGCGCTCTTCCGCCGAACCGCGCGGGAGGTGGGCGCGGCGCTCGGCTACGCCTATCCCCACGAGCTAGACGCGGGCATGACGGCGTATCTTGAGGGCGTGCGCGAGCAGGCACGACAACGCGGTGAGGCTGACGGGGAACGCGGCCTACCAACATCAGGGGCATGATCCTGGCGATGGGCGAGCGATAGCGGGCGGCGAGGGTTGTGGCATGACACTCTTCTGGCTCCGATTGCGCACACGTTTCACCGGATGGGGCGGACATCCAGAGGATCTGCGCTTCTTGAGCTGGCACTCATTGCGCGTGTTCTGGGTGTACACGGCCGCTGAGGTATTCGTCATACTAAGCATCCCCGTCTGGATGTTTATCGAGCGTCGGCCAGTTGATTTTGGCCGCGCGTTGCTAGCGACGTCGGTGCTACAGGCCTTCTTTGTAACCACCGCAGTATCCTCGCTCACCCGTACAGTGATCTACCGCCGACGGGCGCGAGAAGCGACTCTCGATCCCGAGCACCTCATGGGATACTGCTACGGCATCGCCTTTGACCCTCCGTCACCCTGTTACTTCCGCTTTGGCCCGACTTCTGATACTGCTGAGTGGTACCTCGTGCCACTGGAGTGGGAGGAATTGATCTCGGCGGCGCCGCCTGCCACCCCATTTGAGCTGTGGGTGCTGCCGGTAACGGGCTGGGTAGAGCGCCTGCGCTGCGGCAGCTCGGAGCCACAGGAAGTGAGCCAATCTGCCCCGGAGCCTCTGCCTGCAGGTGGTGCCGAGCCGAATGAACACCCCCCGGACGAAGCAGCCGTGGATCAGCCTGAGGATGAGGGTGGGACGCCGGACGAGGTACTGGCAATGCGGCACTTCGCGCGACGGGCAGGACTGATCTGGCTCAGGACGCCGCGGCAGATCTTTTGGTCGTGGGCATTCCCGATCGCGGCCGGCTTGTTTATCTGCATCGGTGCGGTGGTGTATGAGATCTGGCTCATAATAAGGTACCCGCGTGTGATAGGTTCGGATGGCCGCGCAATTCTGCTCGTCCTGCTCATCTTGTTTGAGGTGCTGGGATTGCTCTTGGTCGCGTGCGGCCTGCGGCCGTTCATCGTGTGGCGCCGCGTGCGTCGTCTGGATAGCACGCCCACACAGGCGACGGGAGAGGTTGTGGCTTATTGTTACTTTTGGGGATCAGCTTCGACTGGTCACGATCAGAGCGACGAGAAGTTTATCCAATTGCGAGCTGCCGACGGCTCCGACCGGATCTTCCGCCTCCCGCCCAAGCTGGCGCACCGCGTCCAGCGCCGTGGCGAGCACGTGCGGATTACCTACCGTACGGGCAACGGCCACGTGCTGGATGTGCGGCACGTCGAAGTGCCGGTGCAGGCCACTGTCACTGACGGCTCTGCATGACCGCGACGACGCGATGGTCAAGCGAAGTAGCGAGATCGAGATAGCGAAAGAGGAACCAGCGTGGGTGAGGGTGGGCAGACGGACCAGGAGAGGCCGGGCGAGATCAGCATCGAGGACTTCCAGCGGGTGGATATCCGCGTCGGGCGTATCCTCTCGGCGGAGCCGCTGGAGGGCGCGCGCAAGCCGGCGTACAAGCTGCGCATAGACTTCGGGCCAGAGCTTGGCGTGCGCCAGTCGAGTGCGCAGCTCGTGGCGCGCTATCGGGCGGAGGAGCTGCCTGGGCGGCTGGTGCTGGCGGTAGTCAACTTCCCGCCGCGCCGCATCGCCGGCTTCAAGTCCGAGGTGCTGACGCTCGGCGTACCCGATGCCAACGGCGACGTCATGCTGATCGCGCCCGATGCCGATGCGCCGCTGGGCGGCCGATTGTTCTAGGCCGCAGGTGAGATGGCGGTGCTACACTAGAGACATGCGAATTCATACCGCGCGGTAGCCGAACGAAACCCCTTATCCAGCCAAGGAGCATTCCCCCGATGACCAGCAGCTACGAAGCCCAGATCGGCGCGCTCGCCCACGGCCCCGTGATTGACCTGCGCAGCGACACGGTGACGCACCCGACGCCGGCTATGCGCGAGGCGATGGCACGCGCAGAGGTCGGCGACGACGTATACGGCGAGGATCCGACCGTCAACCGACTGGAAGATCTGGCGGCCGATCTACTGGGCAAGGAGGCGGGACTGTTCGTCGTCTCCGGCACCATGGGCAACGAGGTGGCCATCCTGACCCACTGCCAGCGCGGCGCCGAGGTGATCACCGGCGACCGGGCGCACATCTATCTGGCCGAGGTGGGCGGCGCGGCGCGGCTGAACGGCTCCCCGATCCGCGCGGTGCCCAATCTTCCGGACGGCACGCTGGATCGCGCACGGCTGGCGCACTCCTTCTTCGGCGAAGACATCCACGAGGCGCGCACAGGCCTGCTCTGCCTGGAAAATACGCAGAACATGTGCGGCGGGCGCGTGATTGGCGCCGAGACGCTGCGCGAGCTGGCCGCGCCCGCGCGGGCGCGTGGCGTGCCGGTGCATCTGGACGGCGCGCGCATCTTCAACGCGGCGGTGGCGCTCGGCGTGCCGGTCAGTGCGCTGGCCGCCGAGGTGGATAGCGTTCAGTTCTGCCTCTCGAAGGGGCTCAGCGCGCCGGTTGGCTCGATGCTGGTCGGCTCGCGCGACTTCATCGACGAGGCGCGCCGGAACCGCAAGCTGCTGGGCGGCGGCATGCGCCAGGCGGGCGTGATCGCCGCGGCCGGCATCCTGGCGCTGACGGAGATGGTCGAGCGGCTGGCGGAGGACCACACCAACGCGCGGCGGCTGGCCGAGGGGATGGCGAACATCCCCGGCATCGAGATCGCGCCCGAGACGGTCGAGTCGAACATGATCTTCTTCAACGTGCGCCCTGACGGCAAGGGCGGAACCGAGAACGAGGCATTCGCGCGGACGCTGGCGGCGGCCGGCGTGCTGATGTCGGGCGGCGATGATGGGCGCATCCGCGCTGTGACGCACTACGGCATCACCGAGGCGGACGTAGATCGCGCGCTGGCAGCCGTGGCGGAGGCGATGGGCGTCGGAGCCGTCGTATAGACGCCATAAGGCGGTGCGGACAAGCGAGAAGGAGGCGGCTATGGACGCGACGCGAGCACAGAGGCTGCGCGAACAGGCTAAGACGCTGCGACGCTGGCACGCGGGACCGGAGCTGCTGGTACTCCCCAACGCCTGGGATGCGGGCAGCGCGCGGCTCTTCGAGCGGATGGGCTTCCGCGCGGTGGCGACGACCAGCTCTGGCGTGGCCGCGGCGCTGGGCTACGCCGACGGCGAGCGGATGAGCCGCGACGAGATGGTGGCGGCCATCGGGCGCATCGCGCGGGTGGTCGCCTGCCCGGTAACGGCCGACATCGAGGCGGCCTACGGGACGACGCTTGACGCGAAGCTCGAGACGATCCGCCTGGTGCTAGACGCGGGCGCGGTCGGCATCAACATCGAGGATTCGACTCATGACGAGGGCCACCCGCTGGCCGAGATCGCCGCGCAACAGGAGCTGATTCGTGCGATTCGCGCGCTGGGCGAGGCGCAGGGCATTCCCCTGGTGATCAATGCGCGGACCGATGTCTATCTGTACGGGGAGGGCGACGCGGAGGCGCGACTGGCCGAGGCAACCCGCCGAATGAACGCCTACCGCGAGGCGGGGGCGGACTGCCTGTTCCCTATCCTCGTGGCCGATGCCGAGACCATCGGGGCACTGGCGCGTGCGGTGGATGCGCCGATCAACATTCTGGCGTCGCCACGGACACCGACGCTGCCCGAGCTGGCGGCGCTGGGTGTGCGGCGCGTGAGCTTCGGCGGCGGGCTGAGCCGTGCGGCGCTAGGCGCGACCAAACGCGTAGCGGAGGAGCTGTTGACCAGCGGAACCTATGTGCGGATGACGGAAGAGCTGCTGCCGGCGGACGACTGGCGAGGGCTGTTCGGCGGATGAGCGCGGGCAGGCAAGCGCAGGCACAACAGCGCGAGGAGGTGTGGGCGCGGCTGCTGGCGTGGTACGCGGCCGAGGGGCGCACACACCTGCCATGGCGACATACGCGCGATCCGTATGCCGTGCTAGTCTCGGAGGTGATGCTGCAGCAGACGCAGGTCGAGCGCGTGCTGCCCAAATACGAAGAGTGGCTGCGTCGTTTCCCCACGCTCGAGGCGCTGGCGGCGGCATCGGCGGGCGAGGCGATCCAGGCGTGGGCGGGGCTGGGGTACAACGCGCGCGCCGTGCGGCTGCATGCCATCGCACAGCAGGCGGTGGCGGAATACGGCGGGCGGCTGCCAGGGACGCTGGAGGGACTGCTGGCGCTCAAGGGCATCGGCCGCTACACGGCGGGTGCGGTGGCGTGCTTCGCGCTGGGGCTGCCGGTGGCGGCGGTGGACACGAACATTCGGCGTGTGCTGTGGCGGGTTTTCGAGGGCATCGAGCCGGTGCAGTGGCCAGCGGGCGAGCGCGCGGCACGCGAGGCGCTGCAGCTGGCGGAGTGGGCGCTGCCGCCCGAGCACGCCTACGACTGGCAGCAGGCACTGATGGATCTCGGCGCGACGGTCTGCGTCAGCCGCCGGCCGGCCTGCGAGTGCTGTCCATTGCGTGAGTGCTGCGCGGCATACGCCGAGACAGCCGCCGCGACGCTGTTCCCATCCGGCGAGGCGCTGGCGCGCATTCGCGACGAACGCGCGGCGGGAGTGGGATTCACCGCAGAGGAAACGGAGGGCGCGGAGGACGGAGAGAGTGGTTTACAAGGAGGGCACAGAGAACACAGAGAAGGAGGAGGAGGAGAGGGAGAGGGGGCGCTGAACCAAGCGCGGCGGCTGGTTGCAGAGGTGCGAGAGGGATATGGTGAGTCCGCATCCCCTGACGCTGGGAGTCCGCAGGACACCCGTACAGATATGCGCGGCGAGGAGGAGCGCAACGAAAAGGGCACGCACCGGCGGGCTGTAGGGGCGAGGCACGCCTCGCCTGGTGTCGGTCGCGGGTCCTCATCTCGCGGTAGGGATGTGCGCGGAGAGGGGGAGCGGGCACCGGCGGCCGACGACACGACGTCCAACGCACCACAGCGCGCGGTGTCGCCACCGAAGCGCATCAGACGCAAGACAGCGTCTGTGCCGTTCGAGCAGACGACGCGCTACTTCCGTGGGCGGATCGTGGCGGCGCTGCGCGAGCTCGCGCCGGGCGAGACGTTCTCGTTGGCGGACCTTGGTCCGCGCGTCAAGTCTGACTATACGGCTGCCGACGAGTCCTGGCTGCGCACGCTGGTGGCCGGGCTGGCGCGCGACGGGCTGGCGCTCATGACGACCGGCGAGGGCGGCGGCGAGTGGGTGGCCCTGCCATAGCGTTGCACCATAGTTTGGTCGCGGACGGCACGCAACGTGCGGCCCGTGTGCGCCTGGCGCCGCGCCTCGCAGACGGCAAGGGGCAGCCCGGCAACGCGCCGTCGCAGGAGCACATCTGGGCGGTGGAGGCGCTGCCGGAGGCGGGCACGCTGGGAAACATCGGCCTGTACCCCAGGACCGATCAGTTCTTCCCCACTGGCGCGGCGATAGGCAAGAGCTTGGCAATCAAGGTGGGCGACTGCCCGCATCGGCGCCACATCCCGCTGCTGCTGAAGGTGGTGCAGTGGAAAGTCACAGATCCGACACGCTTTGTGACGCAGTACAGGCCAGTCCGCGGCACGATGGCCGCCTGCAAGGAGTTTGACCGTCGCGCGCTGGGCTGGGTCAAGGTCGAGATAGAGCCAGCGGGCGCGACCAAAGCACGCTCATAGGCACGCAACAGCGCCAGCCAACGGGCGTCGGTACTAGGGGGATGACATGGTCGCTCGCAAGATTGCCGTCGGTCTGCAGATCGGAACGCAGCCCCCGCTCCGTACCACCGAGTTGTTCGTCCTGTTCGCTCGGCTGATGCGGCTGGATTCGATCATGGCCATCGACCATTTCCAGAATATCTTCCCGACGGCGATTTGGGATCGGGAGCTGAGCTGGATCGCGGCTCAACGACCCACACCCCACGAACATTTCGATTATCAGGTCTTCCTGGGTCGCCTCGCCTCGCAGGTGGGCCGGATGCGTCTTGGCGTAGGCGTGACCGATGCAATCCGCCGTCATCCTGTCGTGATCGCTCAGGCCATGTTGACCCTGGCCCACATGACCAAACGGGCGCCTATTCTCGGCATCGGCGCCGGGGAGCGCCTCAACATTGAGCCCTACGGGTTCGATTTCTCCCATCCTGTCGGCCGTCTCGAGGAGGCGCTCAAGATCATCCGCATGTGCTTCCGCTCAACTGGGCCAGTCAGTTTTGAGGGCGAGTACTACCGCCTAGATGGGGCGCGGCTGGACCTCAAGGCGCCGGCAGGCAAGACCCCTGCGATCTGGGTCGGAGCCCACGGCCCACGCATGTTGCGGCTGACGGGGTTGTATGGCGATGGCTGGTATCCGACGATGATCATCTCTCCGGCCGACTATGCGAGCAAACTCGCGGTGATCCACGCGGCTGCCCGCGACGCAGGGCGCGACCCGGAGAGCATCACCCCAGCCCTACACCGCTTCGCGGTAATTGGCCCCACCGAGCACGAGACCCAGGCAATGCTGGACACCAAGGTAATTCGTGCCTTTGGGCTGTCGGCGCCAGCGGAACTCTGGCACAAGCTCGGACGGGAGCATCCGTTTGGGGAGCGGCTCCGCGGCTATGTGGACATTGTGCCTGAACGCTATGATCGGAAGACGATTGAAGCGGCTATCGCTGCTGTGCCCCCGGAGCTGCTCCAGGAGGGCCTGCTGCTCTGGGGAACCCCAGAACAGGTGGCACGGAAGCTGAGGAAGTTTGGAGACGCTGGGCTAGGGCATGTCGTCATCGCGCCGATATCCGGGCTCGTCTCCAGACGCGCCGCTCTCTATAGCATGCGAGCGCTGTACGAGATCAAGCGCATGCTGGGCAGGGACTCCTAGAAGCACGTTACTCCGCACTTGTGCATGTTCAACCGCGCAGCCCACAGCGTATCACGCCTCCAGCAGCAGCTTCTCGGGGTCTTCGAGCAGCTCCTTGACGCGCACGAGGAAGCTGACCGCCTCCGCGCCATCCACGATGCGGTGGTCGTACGACACGGCGAGGTACATCATGGGGTGGATCACGACCTGGCCGTTGAGGGCGATGGGACGCTCCTCGATCTTGTGCATGCCCAGGATGCCAACCTGCGGCGCGTTAAGGATGGGCGTGGAGAGCAACGAGCCGAAGACGCCGCCATTGGTGATGGTGAAAGTGCCGCCTTGCAGGTCCTCCAGGCTGAGGGTGCGGTTACGCGCCTTCTGCGCCAGCTCGGCGATGCCCTGCTCGATCTGGGCGAAGGTCAGGCGATCGGCATCGCGCAGCACCGGCACCACCAGCCCCTCGTCGGTCGAGACGGCGATGCCGATGTCGAAGTAGTGCTTGAGGACCATCTCATCGCCCTGGATCTCGGCGTTCAGGTGCGGGTAGGCCTTGAGCGCGCCGATCACCGCCTTGGTGAAAAATGACATGAAGCCGAGGCTGACGCCGTGCGCCTGCTTGAAGGCCTCGCGGCGGCGGGCGCGCAGCTCGAGGATCGCGCTCATATCCACTTCGTTGAAGGTGGTCAGCATGGCGGCGGTATGCTGTGCCTCGACCAGTCGCCGCGCAATCGTCTGCCGCCGCCGCGACATGCGCACGCGCTCCTCAGTGCGGCCGGCCGCGGATGGCGCCGGCGCAACAGGTGGCGCGGCTGGCGCGACAGGAGCCGCGGGGGCGGGGCTGGCAACGTGCGCGGCGGGTGGCAAACCGGGAGCAGCGGGCATGCTAGCAGACCGAGCGGCAAGCGCAGGGCTGGGCTGCGGCTGCAGCTGCGGCTGCGGCTGGGATTGGGCCTTCAGGTACGCTGTGACATCGTCCTGTGTGATGCGGCCGCCGGCGCCCGTGCCGGTAATCCGCGTGAGGTCAACGCCGTGCTCCTCCGCCATGCGGCGGGCAACCGGCGTGACCACTGGCGCGGCGTGCGCGGCGCCATCTTCGCGGGCAGTGGCGGAGATTGTCGCGGGGGCCGCTGCGGGCTGGGCGGCCGGGGGAGCCGCCGACGCCTCGCCGGCCGGCGCGACCACAGCCAGCACGTCGCCGATGGCGACTGTCTCACCTTCGGGCTTGAGGATGCGCTCAATCACCCCAGCCGCGGGAGCGGCAACCTCCACGTTCACCTTGTCGGTCTCCAGCTCGACCAGCGTCTCGCCCTCGGCGACCTGCGCGCCCTCCGCCTTCAGCCAATGGCCGACGGTGGCCTCGACGATGGATTCTCCCAGTTGCGGGACCGTCAGCTCAACCGCCATGTCCCACCTCCCCTTCCATTCTTGACCCGTTCGCAGCCAGGACGGATTCGACCATGCGCGCCTGCTCGGCCGCGTGCATCTCGGCCAGACCTTCGGCCGGGCTGGCGCGCTCGGGGCGTCCCTCATAGCGCAGCACCACGCCCGCCGGCAGCAGCGGCTCCAGACGCGGGGCGATGTAGCTCCAGGCGCCCATGTTGCGCGGCTCCTCTTGCAGCCAGACGAACTCAGCGAGATGTGGATACGTCGCGATGATGCCGCGTATCGCCTCGGCTGGGAACGGATAGAGCAGCTCGACACGTGCGACGGCTACGCGCTCCGTTTCGGTGTGGCCCTCAGCGGCTGCGGCCACGTCCACCGCCACCTTGCCGCTGCACAGAATCAGGCGCGTGACGCGCTCGCGCCGGTCGGCGGCCGTCGGGTCGTCGAGAACCGGCTGGAAGTGGCCCGTAGCGAGATCGGCCAGACTGGTAGCCGCCCGCGGATGGCGCAGCAGGCTCTTGGGCGTCATCAGGATCAGCGGGCGCGGCGCGGCGGCCAGCGTGGCAGCCTGTGCCCGCAGCAGATGGTAGTACTGCGCGGCGGTCGTGCAGTTGGCGACGCGCAGGTTGTCCTCCGCGGCGAGCTGCAGGTAGCGCTCGACCCGGCCACTGGAATGCTCCGGGCCCTGACCCTCATAGCCATGCGGCAGCAGCAGCACGAGCCCGGGCATCTGCCGCCACTTGGCCCGCCCGGCGGCGATGAATTGGTCTATCAGCACCTGCGCGGCGTTGGCGAAGTCGCCGAACTGGGCCTCCCATAGGACGAGCGTGGTCGGTGCGTGGACGCTATAGCCGTACTCGAAGCCCAGCGCGGCGGCCTCGGAGAGCGGACTGTTGTAGACGGCGAACGACGCGCGAGCCTGGGGCAGCGCCTGCAGCGGCGTGTAAGGGCGACCGGTATGGACGTCGTGCAGCACCAGATGGCGCTGGCTGAAGGTGCCACGCTCGGTGTCCTGTCCTGTCATCCGGATTGGCGTGCCGGCAGCCAGGATCGCGCCGAACGCCAGCGCCTCGGCGTGCGCCCAGTCAATCCCGCTCGGCTTCTCGAGATGCTCCCGCCGCCGCAGCAACAGGCGCTCCAGCCGTGGCGGCGTGGAGAAGCCCTCCGGTCGCGCGAGCAGTGCCTCATTGATCGCACGCAGCTCGCCGGCTGGAACCGGCGTACTGAAGTCGGCCAATGGGGGCGAGATGGGCAGCGCCTCGGGCGTCTCGGGCGTGGCGGCGTCGAGCATGGCATAGGCGGCTTTGAGCTGGGCGACAGCGTCCTCGTGCATGCGCGCCACGTCCTCAGCCGTCGCGATGTCCTCTTCTTCGAGCTCCTCCGCATAGAGCCGTGCCACCTCGGGATGCTCGGCGATGCGGCCGTAGAGCACAGGCTGAGTGAAGGCCGGCTCGTCACCCTCGTTGTGGCCCCAGCGCCTGTAGCCGACCAGATCAATCAGAATGTCTTTGTGGAAGCGCTGGCGGTAGGCATGCGCCAGCCGCACGACGCTCAGGCAGCCCTCGACGTCATCGGCGTTGACGTGGATGATGGGAATCTCGAAGCCCTTGGCGAGATCGCTGGCGTAGAGCGTCGAGCGGCCCTCGCCGGCCGTAGTGGTGAAGCCGATCTGATTGTTGGCAATGACGTGAACGGTGCCGCCGGTCTGGTAGCCGGGCAGCCGCGAGAGATTGAGCGTCTCGGCGACCACGCCTTCGCCCGGAAAGGCGGCGTCGCCGTGGATGGTGACGGCCAGCGCGATGTTGGGATGTTGGCGCGGTGATCCGGGCGCGTCGCGCGTCTCTTGCGCGGCGCGGGTATAGCCCTCGACCACCGGATTGACGAATTCGAGGTGACTGGGATTGTGGGCAAGCGTGAGCTGCACCTGGACGAGATCGCTCTCGCGGACCAGCTTGCTGGCGCCGAGATGGTACTTGACGTCGCCGGTCCAGCCGTAGTTGATGCCTGCTGATCCTTCGGAAGGGACCAGCTCTTTGTTGGGCGCCTTGTGGAATTCGGCGAAGATCGTGGCGAACGGCTTCTTGAGGACATGCGCGAGGACGCTCAGCCGCCCGCGGTGCGCCATGCCGATCAGCACTTCGCGCGTGCCGGCGATGGCGGCCTCGTGGATCAGCTCGTCCAGCATGGGGACGAGCACATCCAGACCCTCGATCGAGAAGCGCTTCTGGCCCTGGAAGGTGGTATGCAGAAAGCGCTCGAACTCGGCGACCTCGACCAGCCGGCGCAGGACAGCGCGGCGTTCGTCGGAGGGCAGCGGGTCGCGAAAGGTGCCGGCCTCGACGTTATCGTGCAGCCAGGCGCGCTCGGCGTAATCCTGGACGTGGTCGAAGTCGTAGCCGATGGTGCCCTCGTAGATCGCGCGCAGGCGCCGGATGGCGTCCAGAAAGGTGCCGTCTCGCGGGCCTGCGGAGGGCCAGACGATGGAAGCCGGCAGCGCGGCAAGCTCGGCGTCCGTGAGGTCATGCGTGGCGGGGTCGAGCATCGGGTCGCCGGGGCCGGCTGTGCCGAGCGGATCAATCCGCGCGGCGAGGTGGCCGTACTCACGGATGCTACGGGCGAGCCGCGCGGCGCGCACGATGAGCGTCACGTCGGGAATCAATATCGCCGGCTCCACGCTGCCTTCTCCGGCAAGTGGCGCTGGCGAAGCGGCTGTGGCGCCGTTGCCAGATGGGGCGGGCATTGGGATCGGCCGCGTGGCGACAGCAGCAGGTGCGGAAGCACTCGCCTCTTGCCCTCCGGCCCGGGCGGCGACGGTGGTTCCCGCGCCAGTCGTGGCTGGGGCAGATGCGGCGGGCAGCGCTGGGGCCGCGGTCGCGGTGAGCGCTGCATCCAGTACGGCGACCTGATCGGGCGAGAGCGCGGCGAAGCGGGCGCGCGTGGCCGCATCCACTGACTCAGGGTCGCGCAGATAGCGCTCGTAAAGTTCCAGCGCGTAGCCCGCATTGGGGCCGTAGAAGTCGTCCCAGAAGCTCATCATCTCGCGCTCGATCCTAGCCGCGCCGCTTCTGTTTGCCAAGAGAGTTGAGTTACAACACATCCGCGCGGTCGCCACCTTATAGCTTACCACATGTCGGCGCTTAGAGAGCGGGCGGCGGAGCAGAGACACGATAGCTGCGGAAGCCGAGATCCTCGTCGCCAGGGTGCGGCGCCTGGTTTGGCGTGGGGTTCGTGGCGTGCAGGTGGTCGGCCGCGGCGGCGAGCCGCGCGCGTGTGAGGTCGCTGATCGCCGGGTAACGCGGATCGCCCGTTGGCTCGGACGATTGGACGAGCACGTAGCGCCGCTGGCCACCCTCCTCGCGATTCATCTGGAGGACTGCATGGCCGGTGGTGCCGGATCCGGCGAAGAAATCGAGGATCAGGTCGTCGCCGCTGGTATCCGCGATGCGCAGCAGCCGGCGCAAGAGGGCGGTGGGCTTGGGATAGGTGAACGGCGGCTCGCCCTCATCACCCAGCAGCGCGCACATCTCCGCCGTGCCGTCGGCAGTGGTGCCGGCGTCGTCCAGCCATGTGCTGTAGCGCTGGTACGCGCGGGTCCCGGCCGGCGGCTCGTAGACCTTCTCGTAGAGCTGCCAGCCCTCGCCACTGCGAACGAATTCGAGGTCGCCCGCGGCCAGTGCGGCGGCCATGCGCTCCAGGCCCCAGCGCCAGCGGCCGGGCGTGCCATCCGACCGCATGGGATAGAGTCCGCTGCCGTCGGGCGCTGTGACGGGGTAGTAGAGCCTGGGGCGGTCGTCGCGCCGGCTGTCGTTGCCCCATTTGCGAGCCAGGCGCGTCTTGTAGCGCCGCCCGCTGCGCGGATCGCGCTGCGGATAGGTGTCACCCGCGCGCGGCATCCGGCCGGCGGTGAAGGCCGACTTGTCGCGCGCGTAGAGCAGGATGTATTCGTGCAGTGCGGCGAGGTGCGCGCTCGCCTGGCGTCCGCCGCGCCCTTTCCAGACGAGCGTGGCGACGAAATTGCGCGCATCGAAGACCTCGTCCAGCAGCAGGCGTAGTGTATGGTGCTCGTGGTCGTCTATGCTGACGAAGATCGCGCCGTCCGAGCGCAGGAGCGTCCGCGCGAGCAGCAGGCGCGGGTAGAGCATCGAGAGCCAGCGGGCATGGCGCTGGCCGGCGTCCGCGCCCGCGTCGCTCTTGGCGTGGTGCCGAAGCGCGAAGGCATCGGGATAGGTGAAGGCATTTCCCGTGTTATAGGGGGGGTCAATGTAGATGAGCTTGACCTGTCCCACCAGCTCGGCCTGCCACAGTTTGAGCGCGTCAAGGTTGTCGCCCTCGACGAAGACGTGGCGCGTGGTCTCCCACGCGCGGGAGCGCGACGGCTCGGCTACGAGGATCCCAGACGGCGCGTCGCTCGCCAACCGTGCGGCGGCGCGTTTGCCCGGCCAGCTCAGGCCGAAGCGCTCCGGCGCACCAGCGGCATCGGTGTTCTGATCGGCGGCTTCGCGCGATGTATCCATGCGCGCCTCCTCAGAGCGCGGTTTGTCAGCGGACTGAAGGCGCCAGATGGCTGGTGGATCAGCCTGCCATCAGTCGTCGGGCCGGCGCGGAGGGTAGCCACGGGTGGCAGGCGGCTGCTCCTGTGGCAGCTGTGGCTGAGGAGGCGCGACAGGGACGAGCGTTCTGCGGCGGAACGGACCGTTTGGCGGCGCATCAGCCAGTGGGCGTTGCGGCTCGCTCTCCGCGGTGATGGCGCTCTCCGCGGGCGCCGGGTGGGCTGCCTGCAATGCGCGCAGATCTTCACACAACTCGCCTGCGCGCGCGTAACGTTGGTCGGGGTCGCGGAGCATGGCGTGCGCGATGACACGCTCCAGCTCAGGCGTAACGGCCGGCTCGAGCTGGCTGGGGGGAATGGCGGCGCCAGAGAGGATCGCGCGGCTCATGTCGGTGAGATTCTGGCCGCGATAGGGCCGCTGCCCGGTGACCATCTCGTACAAGCTGACGCCGAGCGCGTAGATATCGGCGCGACTATCCACAGGGCGGCCGAGCAGCTGCTCCGGCGAGACGTAATAGAGACTGCCGACGACGGTGCCCGCGCGCGTGATGCTCTGCAAGCCCTCGACGCGCGCGAGGCCGAAATCAAGCATCTTGACACGGCACCAGCGGTCCACGAGCAGATTCTCCGGCTTGATGTCGCGGTGGACAAGACGGCCCTCACGGTGGGCATAGTCGAGCGCATCGGCGGCCTGGGCGGCGATCTCGATGGCCTGGCCGAGCGGCAGGCGGCCGCGCTCCTTCAGGATCGAGCCGACGGTGACGCCGTGGAAGTACTCCATCACGAAGTAGAGGTGCTGGCCCTGGCGGCCGGCCTCGTAGACGCGCACGATGTTAGGGTGGCGCAGGCGCGCGATGATGCGCGCCTCGCGAGTGAAGCGTGTGACGAACATCATGTCGGCGGCGAGGGTATCGAGCAGCACCTTGACGGCGAACGTCTTGCCATCGGCGGTGTGGCGCGCGGCGTAGACGGCGCCCATGGACCCCTGGCCGAGCTCGGATTCCAGCAGATAATCGCCGAGGCGCTGACCGATCAATGACTGCAAGCCCCACCGTCCCCCATACGCGCGTCGCTGCGCCTCACGCGATGCCGGCTCTGCCATTCTAACGCCACACATGCGTGGCTGTCACGTGGGGCTGACTTCCGGCAGAGCGCGTGCCCCATCCCGCGTTGCCCGGCCGGCCCTCGCACAGCGTGAGCGACCCCTGGGCGGACTACTCGCCTTCCCGCAGGGCGGCGAGCACGGCTGGATCCAGCTTGCTGCTCTGCTGCTCGGTTGGGAAGACGCGCTCCTGCACCTCACGTACATAGTGTGACGCCGCATCGTGGATAGCGGTTCCCACCTCGGCGTAGCGCTTGGTGTGGCGGGGGGTAAAGTCAGGAAAGAGGCCGAGAATGTCGTAGAGCACCTGGACCTCGCCATCGGTGTACGGTCCGGCGCCAATGCCAATGGTGGGCACCGACGCGCGCTCCGTCACCAGCTTGGCGAGCTCCGCCGGGACCAACTCGAGCACCACCGCAAAGGCGCCGGCTTCTTCGAGCGCGGCGACGTCGGCCAGCAGCGCGCGGGCCGCCGCTTCGGTCTTGCCCTGCACCTTGAAGCCGCCGAAGACGTTGACCGACTGGGGCGTCAGGCCGACATGGCCCATCACGGGAATGCCCGCCTCCGTCAGCATGCGCACGCTCGGCGCGCTGCGTACGCCACCCTCGAGCTTGACAGCCTGCGGCTCGGCCTCCTTCATCAGGCGGATGGCGTTGCGCATGGTGTCTTCGGGGCTGACCTGGAACGTGCCGAAGGGCAGATCGGCAACGACCAGCGCATGCTGCGCGCCGCGCACCACCGCCGCCGTATGGCGGATGATATCGTCGAGGGTGACGGGTAACGTCGAGGCGTGGCCGTGGACCACCATGCCGAGGGTGTCACCCACCAGCAGCATCGGCACACCGGCGGCGTCCAGGATCTTGGCCATCGGGTAGTCGTAGGCGGTAAGCATAGGGATGCGCTCGCCGCGCGCCTTCATTTGCCGGATCTGATCGGGAGTCACGCGCGCCATGGAAGGACCTCCATCCGAGCAAGTCCGCCCCGCCAAAGCTGGCGGCGCGGTCACTGTTTCAGCCGTCTCAACTGCGTCATCTGGCTCACTGGTTCCACGGTTCAGAGATGCACCGTCTCTGCGGCTGTATTGTACGTCGCACGCGCGGGGCAAGGAAACGGGCGCAGGCGCGTCGGGTGTCCCGCAGTGTACTGCCGGACCATTCCATCCGATGGCGACTGGCGTCTGGCGTTATGGGCAGCGGCTACCTGCCGTCACGCCGCGCGTTCGCACCGCAAACGAACGATCCATCACTTGGCGATCTGTCACAAAACGCGCCCCACAACCCTCTTTCAGTGTGAAGCTTCAGAAAATGAAGCATTTGCGACAGCGAAGGGAGGAGCGCAGATGGAGCCAAGAATCCTGATCATCCTGGGCAGCACGCGCGAAAACCGGCGAGGCGACGCTATTGCGCGCTGGGCGGCCGAGCACGCGAAGGCGCGTTCCGACGCTGACTTCGAGCTTGTTGACCTCAAAGACTGGCCGCTGCCGTTCTTCAAGAGCCCTCTACCGCCCGCCTTCGGCCACTATGATGCGGCCGCACGCCCGTGGGCTGACCTGGTGGACGCCGCCGATGGCTATCTCTTCGTCACCCCTGAGTACAACCACGGCTATCCGGCGGTGCTCAAGAACGCGCTCGACCACCTGTTCCGCGAGTGGGGACACAAGCCCGCGGCGATCCTCAGCTACGGCGCGACCGGCGATGGCTTCCGCGCCGCGGAGCAGCTGCGGCAGGTGCTCGTAGAGCTGCGCATGGTGCCGGTGCGCGAGCAGGTGGGCGTGTCGCTGAAGGCGCCGTTCCTTGACGACGCAGGACGAGCGCGCGACGAGCGGCTCGTGCAGGCGCTCGATGGGATGCTCGCCGAGCTGGTGTGGTGGGCCGCGACGCTTAAGCCCGCACGGCTCGCACGCGAGCCCGCAGCGTCACCACGGCACGATCACCCAGCAATCGTTGCCTCGGTCCAGGCGTGAGCGCACCCGGCGCAAACCGCCGCGGGACCAGCGGAAAGGAACCTATGGATGCCAACTTACGTCCTCGACGCGAGCCAGACCACGCTAGCATTCGCCGTCGCTGGTTTGCTTCGCACCAATGGCACGCTTGCTCGCGTCGCCGGAACGGTCACGATTGGCGAGCACGACAGTCCTAAGTCACTGCACGTCACCGTTGACGCGCGCAGCCTGCAAACGGGCCTGCTCGCGCGCGATCTGCATCTGCGCACCGCCACCTTCCTGCATGCCCGGCGCTATCCGTTGATCACCTACAGCAGTCAGCGGATCGAGCAGGCGAGCCCAGATCACTACGTCGTTCGCGGCCTGTTGCGCTTGAAGGGCCGGGAATATCCGCTCACGCTGGATGCCCTCTTGATGCCCGATGCTGGAGCCAACGGCGCTCGCCAGGCGCGCGTGAGCGGCGTTCTGCGGCGCTCTGCGCTCGGTATCCCACGCAGCCGCCTGCTGCGGCGTCTGATGCAGCCGATGATCGGCGATGAGATCGCGTTGACGGCCGACGTACGGGCCAATCTTGCCAGCGCCAGCGCCAGCGACCTGTCGGCCGTACCTTCAACCAGCCGGCCACTCGAGTAACGCTACGTCCCGTACACGTGGCACCGCGTGCCACCACGGATCAGCTGCACCTTGCGCCAGAGTCGTGGCAGCCGTACAGAGCAAACTCGGAGGAAATGAACGATGAAGATCTTGGTACTGCCCAAGCCGGTTGATGGAGTGTCACGAGAGGCGATGCTGCCGCATGTGGAAGCGGAGGTCCGAGCTGTTTGGGATCTGTACACCACAGGCATCTGCCGCGAGTTCTATACGCGCGCCGAGGAGGCGGGCAGGGTGGTGTTGATGTTTGAGTGCGAGAGTGTCGAGGCTGCACGTGAGGCGCTGGCGAGCCTGCCGTTTGCCCGCATGCACCTGATTGACTTTGATCTGATTCCGCTGGCGCCCTTTACGGGTCTCAGCGCGCTATTCAGGGTGCCAGGTGCGGGCCAATCCGCAGTCTCGGCCCAGGCAACGCGCTGATAGCTACACGCCGGTACCGCCGTGCCAGAGCACGCCCCACGATACCCGCGGGCATGCGACGGCACGGTGGCACCGGCCGGCACATTGAGCAGCAACCCGCATCACGCGCGATGCGGCCCAGCATATGACCAGGAGTCTCCGATGAACCAGCATACAGACGCCGAGGCCGGCGGCTTGCCGGCGAGCTCCGAATGGCCGCGGCCCAGCCAGGGTGTGGCCGTCACCCATTTGCTCATCGTGCGCGACGTAGATCGCTCCCGTCGCTTCTATTCTGATGTGCTCGGCGCGCGCGTCCTGATGCAAGGACCGCCGTCCATCTTACGATTCCACAATAGCTGGCTGGTGCTCTCCACAGAGGGCGGCCCCACCGACGACAAGCCCGATGTCGTCGCCCGCGCGCCACGAGACGCGCAGACGCTCACCAGCGCCCTCAATCTGCGCGTAGCCGACATCTATGACGTGTATGAGCAGTGGCGCGAGCGCGGCGCGGTGTTCCTCACGCCCCCCAGGGTACACGAGTCTGAAATTCGCTGTTACCTGCGCGATCCCGACGGCCACCTGATCGAGGTCGGCCAGACCACGGCGGTCCCGCCCGGCGCGAGCTAGTCCATGACACCACATGACACCACGGGAGGGCGGAGGATACGATGTCTTCAGACCATTCGGGGCCGCAGCCGCCCCAGAGCACACGGCTGGCAGAAGACGTGGCCGGTACAGTGCGCGGAGGTAACGCCGCCAGGCGTGCGGTGCTCGGCCGCTTCGCACGTCTCTTCAATCCACTGATTCGATGGCTTGCTGGGCGGCGAGGGGTCTCGCCATTCGCCGTGCTACGCCACCGGGGCAGACGGTCCGGTCGCTGGTATGCAACGCCGGTCACCGCTCTGCCGATGGGCGATGGCTTTGTGGTCCCGCTGACCTTCGGCGAGGGTGCTGACTGGTTTCAGAACGTGTGGGCGGCTGGTGGCTGTGTCATCCGCTGGAATGGCGCTGAGTACTCGCTCGCCGGGCCGACGGTCATTGACTGGGCGGCCGCGCGCTCGGCGTTCAATCCACTTGAGCGGGTGCTGGTGCCGATCATCGGAGTCGAGCGCTTCGTCTGGCTCCAGCGCGAAACGGCGGGAGATTGACGATGGCGGAGTCATTTGAAACGTACCGGCCGTATCTCTTCTCCATCGCCTACCGTATGCTCAGCAGTGCGATGGATGCCGAGGATGTGGTGCAGGAGACCTATCTGCGCTATCAGGATCGGGTTGCGCAGCCGGAGGGCATCATCTCCCTCAAGGCCTTTCTGACCACCATCCTCACCCGCCTGTGCATGGACCAGCTGCATCTGGCACGGCGCCAGCGCGAAACCTATCTAGGGCCATGGCTGCCTGAGCCGATCGGCGACTCCAGCGCACTGGAGGTGGTGGACCCAGAAGAGCGCGTGGACAGGGAGGAGTCTGTCTCGCTGGCATTTCTGGTGCTGCTTGAGGAGCTTCAGCCGGTCGAGCGGGCTGTCTTCCTGCTGCGGGAGGTCTTCGAGTACGAGTATGCGGAGATCGCCAGCTTCCTAGGCAGAAGTGAGATAGCCTGCCGTCAGGCGTTCAGCCGCGCCAAGAAACATCTTGCCGAGCGCCGGCCGCGCTTCCAGGCTTCACCTGAGACGCACCGGCAGCTGCTCACTGGATTCTTGCAGGCGGTGCAAGTCGGGGACATGGACACATTGATGAGTCTGCTGAGCGACGATGTGACGCTCTACGCCGATGGTGGCGGCAAGGTGAAGGGCGCGGCCACTCGTCCGATCTCCGGTAGCTCGGCGGTTGCCCGCTTCGCCATCGGCACCAGGCAGCGCTTCCTCCCGGAGCGTTACCGTATTGAGCTGGCGAGCGTCAATCGCCAGCCGGCGATCGTCATTCGCGGCGATGAGCGCGCCTATCTCGTGCTGACGATCGAAGTCGAGGCGGACCGGATTCGCACCGTTCGCATCGTTGCCAACCCGGAGAAGCTCGCGCGCGTATGACACGCTCCCCGATCTGCGCGGAAGTCTAGCGTCTCCGCAGTGCAGGCCATGTCGTGCTGGACTCTGCCGGATTGAGCCGCGTCTGGCTCCCGCTCCCGCGTCGCGCGCTGCCAATTGATGCAGACAGCGCAAACGAGGCGAGACTTCGCCTATACTCCAGTCATGGAGTGAACGGTCCGCGGCCGTCGAGGGATGGCTTCTGCGCGTATGGAACGGGAGGGATTCAGCACCGTGGATAATCCAGAGCAAGGCCAGGCCGAGATGGGTACACGCGACCTTTCGGGCGACGCGCTGACGCGCGAGGTGCTGGCGTGTTTCGCGGGTGCGGAGCCCGCGCGCTTTCGCGAGGTCGTGCAGAGCCTCGTGCGGCATCTGCACGCCTTCGCACGCGAGGTCAATCTGACTGAGGAGGAGTGGCTCGCTGGCATCGAATTCCTGACGCGCACGGGGCAGATGTGCAGCGACCAGCGCCAGGAGTTCATCCTCCTTTCGGACACCCTTGGACTTTCCATGCAGGTGGTCGGAATCAATCATCCGGCCGCCGGCGGCTCCACAGAGTCTACTGTCTTCGGGCCGTTCTTCGTCCCCAATTCGCCGCGGTATCGCAACGGCGACAATCTGGCGAATGGCGCGCCCGGCGAGCCGTGCTTCGTCTCGGGGCAGGTCAGGTCTGCCACAACCGGTGAGTCGCTAGGTGGGGCGCAGCTTGAGATCTGGCAGGCCGACGACGAGGGCCTCTACGACGTGCAGCGCGCGAACCTCCCGGCACCGCAGGGCCGCGGTCAGCTCGAGACCGACGCGGCGGGCCGCTTCTGGTTCTGGACGGTCAAGCCGGTGCCATATCCCATCCCATACGACGGCCCAGTGGGAGAGCTGCTGGCGGCTGCTCGGCGCAGCCCGATGCGTCCAGCGCACATCCATTTTCGGGTGAGCGCGGCGGGCTATCGGCCCGTGACGACGCATGTGTTCGTCTCCGGCGACCCCTACCTCGACTCCGATGCGGTCTTCGGCGTGAAGGAGTCGCTCATCGCGCCGTTCGAGCGCCACGAGCCGGGCACCGCGCCCGACGGCACGGCGCAGCGCCAGCCCTTCTACACGATGCGCTACGACTTCGCGCTGCTGCCCACCGCGTAGCAATAGAATAGGCCCCAGGCCTGACCTGGAGCCTCTTGGAGCGGGAGACGGGATTCGAACCCGCGACCCATTGCTTGGGAAGCAATTGCGCTACCACTGCGCCACTCCCGCGTGGTGTTCCCAGTATACCCGTCGCTCGTGCCGTCGTCAAGGGTCGGGTGGCGCGCGAGATCGGCAGGCCGCCGGTCAGGAAGGCCCGCGCGGACGCGCCCTCGTGCCATGCCCGCCGCTACGTGGCATGACTCCTGCGCCCACACGCCCGCAGACTGGGGCGCTGTGAGCCAGGCAGGGGCCGTCCATCGTCCGGCCGCCCGAGCGCCATAGGGAAGTGAATCAGATGCTGCGGCTTAGCGCGGTGCGTGAAGAGCTCGCTAGATATACCCATCGGGCCCCGCCGAAGAATTCGGCCGCTACCCGCGAGCTACGGCTCGCATCCGCGCCTGCGGGCCCGACGTCGGCACGTCCACTCGCATGGGCGCCCATTGTGGTCGAGGCCTTCTGGATGTGGCTGGCGACCCGTGTTGTGCTCGTCGCCTTCACGCTCGCGGCTGAACTCATCAGGCTGGGCGGGCGTGCCGACGGATACCGTCAATTCTCACCGCGCGACATCCTCTATACCTGGAAGCAATGGGACGCCTACTGGTACACCGAGATCGCGCATCAGGGCTACTGGACATGGCAGTCCACGGCATTCTTTCCACTCTACCCGCTGATGATTCGGTTGACATCCTTTGTGGTTGGGCAACACTGGCTGCTGATCGCGATGGGTATCGCAAGCCTGGCGGCGCTGGGCGCGTTCGCGGGCGTGGGACTGCTCGCCGCCAACGAGCAGGGCGGCACGCGGGCCGCGACTCGCGCCGTTCGCGTATTCGCCGCGTATCCCCTCGCATTCTTCCTCACCGCACCTTACACTGAAGGACTGTTCGTCGCGCTAGCGGCCTTCACGCTGCTGTTTGCACGCCGCTGGATGTGGCGCTGGGCTGCACTGACCGCAATTCTCGCCGCGCTCACCCGCCCCACCGCTGTGGTGCTATTTTTGCCGCTCGTCTGGGAGCTCGGCCGCCAGCGCGGCTGGTGGCGAACGCTGAGCGGCGTATTCGGATCGCTCCGCCAGCAGGAATGGGCGGGTCTGGCGGAGCTGCGCATGAGGGTGCGCGCCTGGCGCGCGCGGCGCTGGGCGAGCGCGCTCGACTGGCGTGCGGTGGCGGATGCCGTGCTGCTCGTCGTCGCGATCCCGGCGGGCTTTGGCATCTTCATGGGCTATCTGTGGCTGCGCTTCGGCCATCCACTGCTGTTCCTTCACGCGCAGCGGTTGTACTGGCAGCGATTCAATGTGCCGCCGTGGGATTCGATCCCGATGGCAATCAATCAGCTCGCGGGTTTGCCAGCCCTGAGCTACTATCAGGCGCGTGCGCTTGTAGATTACGGGCCGCTGGTGCTCTTCACACTGGTGACATTGCTGATGATTCGCCGCCAGCCGTTCAGCTTCACCCTCTATACTGCCGGGCTCCTCTATCTCGCGGTCGCCAGCCCTATGGTGGCGACACGCGACCCGGACATGTTTCAATCGGCCGGGCGCTTTCTGCTGGCGGCGGTCCCCGTCTTCTTGCTTCTGGGCAGGTGGATACGACGGCGTCCCGCACTGGATCTGCTGCTGATTGGCGGCGGCTTTCTGCTGCAGGCGGCGCTTGCGGCATACTACCTTTCAGGTGGCTGGTTGACCTGACGGCGAGGCGGCGCGCCCGGCCGGCTGGCATACAACATGCTCTTCATCGCAGCGGCTCCTCCGGCCGCAGGCAACTAGCCAGTAGACAGCTTAGGATGCCGGGTGTGGGGGCTGCGCGTGGCCAGGAGCAGAGCGCCGGCGCGCGGCTGTGGAGCGGCCGTGTAGCGGAATGTATGGGCGCGCATATGGCTGAAGGAGTAGCGCAGCAATGATCACCGCCAGCGCCAGGGGCACCGAGCAGGATACCTCGCCCACCCCTCCATCCCAATCAGCGGAAGTCGGGCGCGAGAAGAAGGGTTGGCCTGGCGACTGGCGCACGATCGTGGCCGCCGTGGGCTTCGCCGGCATGATGGTCGTCCTGCTCTGGGCTGGCTTCAGCCACCAGGTGCGTCCACCGCGCAGCGGCCAGTGGGGCGATGTGTATCGCTATCAGTGCTTCGCCGTTGCGTTCTGGCAGGGGCCGCAGGCGATGGCGGCGGTGAACGCTATGCGCCCCGGCCAGTGCAGCGATCTGCAGCGGACGTATGAGCTCGACCTGGAGCAAGTGCGCAGCTCGGACCTGCTCGGTGGTCTCGGCCCGTGGATCGCCGACCACACTGATATGTCGGGACGCTTTCACACGTTACCGGTCGAATATCCGGTACTCGCGCTGGTGCCGTTCTCGTTGCCACTGCTGGCGCCTCCCGCGGACTATCCAGTAGCGTTCGGCATCGAGATGACGCTGCTCGCACTCGGTCTCTTTGCGCTGATCGTCTGGCGTGCGGGGTGGCGCGCAGCGGGCTTCTTTGCGCTCTGTATGGGCATCGGCGCCTATGCCACCGGCATCGATCGCTTTGATCTGCTCCCCGCCGGCCTCACCCTCGCCGCATTGCTGCTGGCTGAGCGCAAGCAATGGACGTGGGCCTATCTCGCGCTGGCGGGGGGCGCCTTCCTGAAGTATTATCCAGCGGCGCTGATGCTGCCCTTGCTGGTGGTGCAGCTGCGACCGTCGGCGGTGTCGCTGCGCGAGCGATTGCGCGCTGTGCTCAAGCCCCTTGCCGCTTTTGTGGGCGCGTGCGCGGGCCTGTTGCTGCTTTCCCTGCTCATCAATCCGATAATCCTCTATCGCCAGATTGCCACCCTCAGCAGGCGTCCGCTGGAGGTCGAGTCAATCGCCGCCACCCTGGTCTGGGTAGGTTCGCACCTGGGTTTCCCGATGCGCGCGTTCGTCGCGTTCGGCTCAGACAACGTAGAGAGCGCGCTGGCTCCCGTGGCGACGCTCCTCGTCGCGCTCGTCGCGCTGCTCGCCCTCGCCACGGTGGTGTCAGGGCTGTGGTTCCGGCGCACCACGCTGCCCCAGGCCTGGCTCGCGGTGCTGATGGTGATCACCATTGCCGGCAAGGTTCTCAGCGCGCAGTACCTCATCTGGCTGCTGCCGATCGCGGCGCTGGTCGTGCCGCTGGAGGGGTTCGCGCCGCTCGCCTGGCTGGCAGTCTGCGCACTGACGACGTTCGGCTTTCCGTTCCTGTGGCGCTCAACGCATGGCGGCTGGCATGGTATCATCGCGCTGCGTAACGCCGCTGTGCTCACGTTGCTCGCCGGTCTGCTGCCAGTCGCGGAGTGGGCGCGCTGGTGGCAGACAGCACGCGCGACGGTGTTCGTGCGGCGCTGGTGGTCCATCAAGCGGCTGCGTGCTCGGTTGGCGGCGCAACGCACACCACCGCCCACGCTGGCCGATACCTGAGCGGATGAGCCGCCGCCCTATGGCATGTGGAGACGGAACAGGAAGGGCTGGCGGCCGGGGCCGCGATGCACCGCCTTCGAGTGACCGTGACAGTCCTGCTGCCGTGACGCGCCCACGAGCCTTGGCACGGCACACTATACTTTGTGTAGCGAGTCGCGCGCCCGCTTGGAGGGCGCGCCGAAGAGCCGTGAAGAGCAGATCAAAGGGAGTTGCGCACGATGCGGATTGGCTTGCAGGTGCCGAACTTTACCTATCCCAACGGGCAGCGCCAACTCGGCGACACCTTCGCGCATATCGCCGAGATGGCCGAGCGGGCTGGGTTCTACAGCCTGTGGGTGATGGACCACTTCTTCCAGATCCGAACGGTTGGACCAGCCGAGAATGAGATGCTCGAAGGCTGGAGCGCGCTGGCCTTCGCGGCGGGACGGACGAATCGCATCCGTCTGGGGACGATGGTGACGGGCGTCACCTATCGTCATCCGGGCGTACTGGTCAAGACGTGCACGACGCTGGACGTGCTCTCGCATGGCCGCGCGTACTTCGGCGTGGGCGCCGCATGGAATGAGCAGGAGCACCGCGGGCTGGGCGTGCCCTTCCCACCGCTCAAGGAGCGCTTCGAGCGGCTGGAGGAGACGCTGCAGATCGCGCGCCAGATGTGGGCGGGCGACGAATCGCCCTACGAGGGCCGGCACTATCAGCTGGAGCGTCCACTCAACTCGCCACAAGCGGTGCAGGTGCCGCACCCGCCCATCATGATTGGCGGCGGCGGCGAGCAGAAGACGCTGCGGCTCGTGGCGCAGTATGCCGACGCCTGCAACCTCTTTGCGCGGCTGGGCGATGACGAGCTGCGGCACAAGCTGGACGTGTTGCGCGCCCACTGCGAGCGGCTGGGTCGGCCATACAAGGAGATCGAGAAGACCACCCTCGACCGGCTGCACATCACGCGCGATGGGGCGAACGACACCCGCACGCCCCAGCAAGCGATCGAGTATTTCGTACACCTGGCGGAGATGGGCATTGACCAGGCGCTCTTCAGCATGCCGAACGTCTACGATCCAGAAGTGTTTGATATCTTGCGCGACGAGGTGATCCCGGCGGTGAGCCGGATCCCCGTGCAAGGGCGTAGCGAGCGGGCGCCTGAAATCCAATCCTCTGGCCAGTAGGCGAGCTGATGGGGATGCACCTTGAGAAGGAGTTGTCACGATGGCTGCGATCTCGAACGTCGTGCGGCAGTTCCTTGAAGAGAAGCGCTTTGCGGTCCTGGCGACCATCGCCCGGGACGGCACACCGCACCTGACGACGATGTGGTACGAGCTGCGCGACGATACGATCGTGATGAACACGCGCGTGGGGAACGTGAAGTCGCGCCAGTTGCGCCGCGATGGGCGCTGCTCGGTCTGCTTCCCCGACGGCTACCACTACGTCACCATCGAAGGAGTCGCCACGCTGGATGACGCGCCCACGACCGCACAGGCGGATATCCGCAGGCTCGCCATCCGCTATCAGGGTGAAGAGGTCGGCGAGCAGCGCGTTCGGGAGTACTTCGCCAAGCAGCAGCGTGTCTCGATCTACGTCCCGATCCAGAGTGTGATCACCTACGGACTGGAAGAGGGCGCATGATCGTGGCCCTGGCGGGTGGTGTAGGTGGCGCGAAGCTGTCCGACGGCCTCTATCGGACGCTGCTCCCCACGCAGCAAGGTGGTGGTGAGACAGGTCTAGCCCATGGCCGTGAGCTGGCCGTCGTGGTGAATGTTGCCGACGACTTCACGCTGTACGGGTTGCGTATCTCGCCAGACGTTGACACGGTGCTCTACACGCTGGCTGGCATCGCCAACCCAGCGACCGGCTGGGGCATCGGGGGAGACACGTTCGCCACGCTGGAGATGTTGCGGCGCTACGGTGAAGATACCTGGTTCCTGCTGGGCGACCGCGACTTCGCCACGCATCTGCTGCGGAGCGAGCGGCTGCGCCAGGGCTGGACGCCGACGGCCGTGACACACGCGCTGGCGGAGGCGCTCGGCGTGCGCGCGGCGCTGTTGCCGATGTGCGACGAGCCGGTGGCGACGGTGGTGCTGACGCCAGACGGCGAGCTGGCCTTTCAGGAGTACTTTGTGCGGCGGCGCCAGGCCGACGAGGTGCGTGGAGTGCGATTCGAGGGCATCTCCGAGGCGCGCGTGACGCCAGAGGTGCGGCAGGCGATTGCGGAGGCGGAGGCGATCATCTTCTGCCCATCGAATCCCATCGTCAGCATCGGCCCGATTCTAGCGGTGCCAGGGATGCGCGAGGCGCTGGCGGCCAGCCGTGCGCCGAAGATAGCGGTGAGCCCCATCGTCGGCGGGCGCGCGCTCAAGGGTCCAGCGGACCGCATGCTAGTGGGGCTGGGTCACGAGGCATCGCCCGTGGCGGTAGCGGCGCTCTACCGCGGTCTGCTCGATGGCATGGTGATAGACCAGCAGGATGCCTCGCTGGCCGGGCTAGTCGAAGGGCTAGGCATGCGGGTGCTGGTAACGGATACGATAATGGAGGATGACGCGGGACGCGCGCGCCTGGCGCGCGCGGTGCTGGCCTTCGCGGGGACCTCTCGCTCGTGACCCATTCCTCGCCCTGTCAACGTACATGTAGTGGCGAGGCCAGCCTCGCTATCCCGCCACAGGCCAAGCTGCTCAGTCAGGAGCGCGATGCGTGAAGATCTGCGCGGTGGTGCCGTTGAATGCGCCTGGGCAGGCGAAGTCACGTCTGGCACAGGCACTCTCCGGCCACGAGCGCGCGGCGTTGGTCCGCTGGATGGCAGGACGTGTGCTGGCGGCGCTGCGTGAATCGGGAGCGGTCGCCGAGGTCGCCGTGATCAGTCCCTCGCCGGCGCTGCTCGCCTGGGCGGCAGCGCGTGGAGCGCAACCACTGCGGCAGTGGACGGGAGATTTGAACGACGGCCTGGAGCTGGGACGGCGCTGGGCACAGGCGCGCGGCGCCGATGCGCTGCTCGTGCTGCTGGGCGATCTGCCGTATCTCGCCGGAAAGGAGGTTGCCGATCTGGCGGGGATGGTCCAGTCGACGGACGAGCGGCGGCTGGTCGTGCTGGCGCCCGACGGCGGCGGGCATGGCACCAATGGGTTGCTGATGCGCCCGTTAGATGCGCTGCCGTTCGGCTTCGGGCCAGAGAGCCTGGCACGGCATGCACGGCTGGCGGCCGATGCGGGGCTGGACCCGCTGTGGTATGCCTCCTACGGGACAGCGCACGACCTCGATACCCCCGACGACCTGCGCGCATTGATCGCATCCGGTCGCTGGACGCCACGCACAGGCGGAGGTGCGGAGGGTGGGGCAGGCGTGACCTGTGGATGCGAGCGTGCGCCCGAGCGGGCACGAGCACGAACAGGAGTCGGAGAGCCATGAGCGGCGACACGAGCGGGACTGCCTCGGCGGCCACACCGGGCGAGCTGCGGATCGTCGCGCTGCGCGGCGTGCCGGAGGTGCGGCCAGGCGACGATCTGGCGGCGCTGGCGCTCGATGCCTATACGGCGAGCGGGCTGCGGCCAGAGTCCGGCGATGTGCTGGTGGTCACGCAGAAGATCGTCTCGAAGGCCGAGGGCGCGCTCGTAGATCTGCGGCACGTCGAGCCGTCCGATCTGGCGCGGCGATTCGCGGAGCGCTGGGGCAAAGATCCGCGCTATGTCGAGGTGGTGCTGCGCGAAAGTGAGCGCATCGTGCGCATGGACCGCGGTCTGATCATTTCGCAGACGCGGCATGGCTTCGTCTGCGCCAATGCCGGGGTAGACGCCTCGAACGTCTCAGGCGGAGAGGTGGCCGGTCTGCTGCCGCGCGATCCTGACGCCTCGGCGGCGGCGTTGCGGCGGGCGCTGGACGAGCGCGCGGGCGCGGAGGTCGCGATCATCATCTCCGACTCGTTCGGCCGGCCCTGGCGCAACGGCATCGTCAACGTGGCGATCGGCGTCGCGGGGCTGGCGCCGCTGGCCGACTACCGGGGCCAGCCGGATGACTTCGGCCGCGTGATGCACGCCAGCGTGCTGGCGGTGGCCGATGAGCTTGCGTCGGCAGCCGAGCTGGTGGCGGGGAAGATCAGCCGGGCGCCGCTCGCGCTGATACGCGGGTATCCCTACGAGCCGCGCGACGGCACGGCGGCCGAGCTGGTGATGGACGCGGCGCAGGATCTCTTCCGCTGAAAGGATGGAGC
>DASUBU010000201.1:0-21211 GCA_035763125.1 Ktedonobacterales bacterium | reverse complement strand
TTGATCGCAGAGGAGGCGGTCCGCCGTGGACACCAGCCACTGTTAGCAGGTCGCTCTGCCGAGTCGCTCGCCGCTCTCGGAAAACGTCTCGGCCTCCCCTGGACGGCTGTCGGGCTTGATGAGCCAAGTCGTCTCGAGCAGGTGATCTCAGACGTGGATGTGGTGCTCAACGCGGCCGGACCATTCACTGCCACTGTTCCTTCGCTCGTACAGGCTTGCCTGGCAGCAAGAACACATTACCTGGATATCGCGGGTGAAATTCCCGCGTTTCAGCATATCTTCGCCAGTGACCAGGCGGCACGAGAGCGGAATATCACCTTGATCGGCGGCGTCGGCTTCGGCGTGGTGGCCAGCAATAGCCTGGTCAAATATGTCGCCGATCAACTGCCAGGTGCAACCAAGCTCGAACTGGCGGTGAAGGCCGACAACCAGCAATCAAGCCAGGGAGCGACGAAAAGTGTGCTTGGGGCAATGGCGGGTGGCGGGCGCGTCTATCGAGATGGGCGCCTGGTGCCGTTTCGGCTCGGCAAGGGCCTGAAGAGGTTGCACTTCCCCGACGGCACCTTCGATATCCTCCCAGTGCCCTCCGGCGACCTCGAGGCCGCCTATCGAGCTACTGGCATTGCCAACGTCACGGCGTTCATCCCGTTCCGGCGCTCAGCTGCCTTGCTACTCCCGCTGGTGCAGTGGGGCCTTTCGCTCCGCCCCCTCCGCACACGGCTTGAAGCAGCCATCGAGAAACGAGGGACACGACAGAAAGAAAGTCCGGCGGGCCACCAGCGAACCTCATATGCCTGGGCGCGGGCGACGAACGAACGCGGCCAGCAGGCCGAAGCGTGGCTGGAACTGGGCGAGGGTTATCACTTCACGGCTGCCAGCAGCGTGCAAGCGGTCGAGCACGTGCTGCGCGAGCGTCCATCGGGCGCACTGACTCCAGCCCAGGCCTTTGGCGCTGACTTTGTCCTGACAATCGAAGGGGTACGGCGATGGCTTGGCGCTCCTCTCGCCTAAAGCTTCCTGGAGAACGACCGATGAAGAAGCTCGATGTTTCTGCGAACAACCTCCATCATGCACCCAGGCAAAGCGACACGACCTCAACAGGCTCGATCGACAGATTGGAGCGCATCCGTCTCGGCGACACAGAGCAATGGATACGTATCCGAGGGAAGGATGCGTCCAACCCGGTCCTGCTGTTGATCCAACAAGGTCCCGGATTGCCTATGCTGAACGAAGCCATAGATGCTAACAAGCAGTGGCATCTCGAGGATGACTTCGTCGTCGTCTACTGGGACCAACGGGCGTGTGGCAAATCGTTTAGCCGTGCAATTCCGCCCCAGTCTATGACGGTCGAGCAACTGGTTTCGGATGCCCATGAGCTGATCCAGGCGCTGAGGCAGCGATTCATTGTCGCGCAGGTCTACGTGGCTGGGTTTTCCCTTGGCGGGACGATCGCCGCACTGGTCGCTTCTCGCTATTCCGAGCTGGTGCGGGCGGTGGTGTGCGTCGCCCTGGACGTGCAGTTTGACGTGGCAGAGCGCGTCGCCTACGAGTTTGCCATCGAGCAGGCAGCACGAAAGGGCAACAAACGGGCCTTGCGGGATCTGCGGAGAATCGGCCCTCCGCCTCACCTGAACAGCCGGAGCTTTGACACACGGGTCAAGTGGGTGGCGAACTTCGGTGGAGCGAACCGACAAGCAACCTATACCCGGCTGTTGCTGAAGACACTGCGCCAACTGGCGCTGTCGCCAGATTATACGCTCTCCGAAATCCTGGGAACCTTCCGTGGCATGCGCTTCGCCCAGGATCACCTCTTGCCTGAACTGGCGGACCTCAACCTGTTCCGCATGCTGCCACGGCTGGACGTTCCGGTGTTTCTGCTGCAGGGGCGACTCGATTACGTCGCGCCGCCCAGCATTGCGGAACAGTACTATCAGTCGCTGCAAGCGCCCAAAGGCAAGCAGCTCATCTGGTTCGACGAGTCTGCGCACATGCCCCAGTACGAGGAACCCGGCAAATTCCGAGAGACCTTGCTCACAATCAAGCAGCACTGTGAGGAGGGCGGTGTGCATCAAGAACGAGGCGCGTGAATGCGCTGGAACAGACAAGGAGAATGATCATGCGCATTCACGCTGTCCAAACGGGAACAGTCGCGATCAAGCAGCGACAACTCCAAGGCGCCGGACGGGGGATGCGGCGCCGTCTCAATACTATGCTCGACCACACCTGGACCAATCCTCTGCCGATCTACTTGTGGGTGATCGAGCATCCAGAAGGGGTCATCGTCGTCGATACGGGAGAAACCGCGCGTGCTGCGGAACCGGGATATTTCCCCAGATGGCATCCCTACTACCGCTTGGGTGTGCGCGAGTGGGTGCGACCGGAAGAAGAAGTCGGGCCACAGTTGCGCGCAGTAGGTATCCCTCCGGAGGAGGTGCGCTGGGTGGTCTTGACGCACTTGCATAGCGACCATGCCGGGGGACTCGCCCATTTTCCCAAGGCGGATATCCTGCTCTCGCGCCCTGAGTATCAGAGCGCTGCGGGTTGGCGGGGCCAAGTGCGCGGATACTTACCGCACCGTTGGCCCACGTGGCTCGCCCCGATGTTGATTCCTTTTGTGCCTGCCGCGGTGGGTCCATTTCCCATGAGCTATGCCTTGACCAGAGCGGAGGATGTGCTGCTCGTGCCGACGCCAGGGCATACTTCTGGCCACCTGTCCGTCATTGTGCTCGAGGACGGTCTTGCCGTCTTTCTCGCGGGGGACACCTCCTACAGCCAGCAATTGATGCTCGATGAGGCGGTGGATGGCGTGGCGCCCGATGAGCAGGTCAGCCGGCAGACATTGCGGCGCATTCGAGCCTACACCCAGCAGGTGCCGACCGTGTACCTGCCATCGCATGATCAGGACGCAAGAGTGCGCCTACTTCACCGACAAACTGTCCCTCGTCCTGCACTATTTGGGGGTGCATTGTGAGTTCCCCGGACCCTACTTCACGCGAGGAAGGCTACGCCGCTGCTAATGCGTGCTGGCTCGAACGCGGCAAGTAGGTCGCTCAGGGTGGCGGGCGCGCCGGCGGGCCAGAGGCCGCAGCTCGCGGCGAGCAGGCCGAGGACGTCTTCGGGAATTGCGCCGCTCCCGCGCAGCGGATCGAGGCCGGCGGATGCGTCGCGCTTGGCCATGCGTGCGCCGGTGGCGTCGAGTGCGAGGGGGACGTGTACGTATACGCGCGGTGGGGGATAGCCGAGGGCGGCGTAGAGCGCGAGCTGGCGGGCGGTGGAGGAGAGTAGGTCGTCGCCGCGCACGACCTGCGTGATGCCCATCAGCGCGTCGTCCACCACGACGGCGAGCTGGTAGGCCACGATGCCGTCAGAGCGGCGCACCAGGAGGTCACCGGCGGTCTCCGCCACACTCTCGGTCTGCTGACCACGCAGCGTGTCGCGGAAGGTGATGGGCGCTGCGGGCGCGCGGAAGCGCAGCGCAGGGCTGCGTCCGGAAGCCTCGCGGGCGTGGCGCTCGGCGGGGGTGAGGTCGCGGCAAGTGCCGGGATAGCGTGGCTGCTCGTCGCCCTGCTGGGGCGCGCTGGCAAGCCGTGCCAGCTCGGCGCGCGTGCAGTAGCAGGGATAGACCAGCGCTGCCGCGCGCAAGCGAGCGAGTGCGGCGTCGTAGAGTGCTTGCCGGGCGGACTGGAAGTAGGGACCATAGGGACCGCCGGGGCCAGGGCCTTCGTCCCAATCGAGGCCGAGCCAGCGCAGGTCGGCCAGCATGCGTGAAGTGGCGCCGGAGCGTACGCGCGGCAGATCGAGATCCTCGACGCGCAAGACGAACACTCCGCCGGCATGGCGCGCGAAGAGCCAGGCCAGCAGCGCCGTACGCAGATTGCCCAGGTGCAGCGCGCCGGTCGGCGAGGGGGCGTAGCGGCCTCGAATTGGTGTGGCCGGGGGGGCAGTCATAAGGCCGCCTCGCGGGAGCGGTCGCCGGGCGTCAGCGCATCCTCGGTGGGCAGCGGCGACGTGCACTGCGCGGACCAGACGCAGAGGGCGCCGCCAGGGAGCATCACAGGAGCGAGCGGCGGCAGGGAGCCGCGTCCGAGCAGGCGTGCGACGATGCAGACCGGCAGGCCGATCACGCCGAGATGGCAGCCGGCGATGCGCGCGACCGGCGAGAACGCGGGGTACTGTATCGAGTAGCCGCCGGCCTTGTCGAGCGAATCGCCGGTGGCGACATATGCTTCGATCTCGGCGTCGGAGTACTCGCGCATCAGGACGCGCGTGGCGGCGGTGGCGGAGGTGAGCGCGGCGGGTGCCGGTGGGGCGAGGGCGACGCCGGTGGCGACGATGTGCTCCCGGCCGCGCAGCGCCTCCAGCATGCGTACGGCCTCGTCGTGGTCGCGCGGCTTGGCGAGGCTGCGGCCGTCGAGCAGAACGGTGGTATCGGCGGCGAGGACCATGCCGCGCTTGCTCTGCCCTGCTAGCGCGTCGCGGGCGGCGAGCGCTTTCTGGCAGGCTAGAAACTCGCCGAGGTGCTCCAGCGGCCCGGAGTACGTCTCAGTCAGCGCGTCCTCGTCTACTGCCACGACGAACGGCTCGAACGTGATGCCGGCGGCGGCGAGCAGTTGATGGCGGCGCGGCGACGACGAGGCGAGAAAGAGCGGCAGATCCTCCGTGTGCATGCTAACGAGCCTCCAGCGTGGCGATGTTTTCGATGTGGGCGGTCTGCGGGAACATGTCGAGCGGCTGGACCTCCACCAGGCGATAGGCGCCGCATGTTTGGCAGAGATGGGCCAGATCGCGCGCGAGGGTGTCGGGATCGCACGAGACGTAGACGACGCGCGGCACGCGGCGCTCGGCCAGCGCGTCCAGCACGCGGCGCTGGCAGCCGGCGCGTGGCGGATCAATCACCAGGCCGTCCAGCCGCTCGGCAACGCCCGGCAGCCAGTCCTCTACCTTGGCCTGCACAATCTCGACGTTGGCCGCGTCGCGCAGATTCCAGCGCGCGTCGCGGATCGAGCTGGCGGACTCTTCGACGGCCAGCACGCGACCGGCGCGCACGGCCATCAGCCGGGCAAAGGTGCCCACGCCACAGTAGGCGTCCACGAGCGTCGTGTCAGGGCCGGCGGGGAGCCGTTCGAGCACCAGGGCCGCCATGCGATTAGCCTGGCGCGTGTTGGTCTGGAAGAAGGAGCTGGGGCGGATGCGAAAGCGGGCGCCAAGCAACTCTTCTTCGAGCGCGTTGTCGCACAGATTCAGGCCGGCGGCGGTGAGGACGTCGCGCAGCTCGGGCGTCGGAGCCGGCTGGAGGAGCAGCTCGCCGGAGGCTTCGCCAATGCGGATCAGCGCCTGTGGCTGGGGCAGGGTGTGTCCTATCAGCGCCGCCAGCGCAATGTTGATACGCGGGCTGGCGATCGGGCAGTGCGCGAGCGGGAGGACGCGGTGGCTGCCGCGGGCGGTCAGGCCGGCGCACCCATCGCGGTTGACCGAGAAGCGCATGTGGTTGCGGTACTCCCAGGGCGGCTCGCAGCCGATGGCGGGCAGCACTCGCACGTCGGAGATGCCGGCGTCGGCCAGAGCCGTGCGGACCCGGTCGGTCTTCCAGGTGAGCTGGGCGGCGTAGTCCATCTGTTGGAGTTGGCAGCCGCCACAGTCGCCAAAGACGGGGCAGCGGGGGGTGACGCGCTGGGACGAGGACTCGATCACGGCGCGCACACGCACGGCGGGAGGCGGGACGCGGCGGGCGCGCTTGCGACCCGGACGTGGCAGCGTCCACGTCACGGCGAGCTCCACGATCTCGCCGGGCAGTGCGCCGACGAAGGTGAATGCGTCGGGCAGGGGTGTCTCGGCGGCGCGCAGGCCGTGGACTGCGGTCCACTCCTCAGCGGAGGGCGCGTAGAGCGCCTCGATCACTCGGCCGTACGCTTCGCCACCGGGTGACAGCGCCTCGACGGCGACACGGTATACGCCCTGCACCGTGCGGCGTGGCGGATCTGCCGCGAATGCGGGCCAAATCGGGCTGCTTTCCTGCATGCACGAGCGTCCTGTGCGACGGTAGGGATGGTGAACCCTAGTAAAGGCGACCATATCCGGGCCAGACAACCCTGCGAGTATAGCATAGCTCGCTGGCGGCCTGGCGTGGAGTCGTGCTACGCTGTGGGTGCCGTGGCGGAGCACATGGCCCAGAAGGTTGGATCGCGCATGGCGGAGCTTTCGGCGCGGGGACGGCGGGCGGCCCTTGAGGACATGGCACGCACGCCGCCTGAGGTGTTGGTGATCGGCGGGGGCATCACTGGGGCGGGCGTTGCGCTGGATGCGGCGGCGCGCGGCTATCGCGTCGGGCTGATCGAGCGAGACGACTTCGCTAGTGGAACGAGCAGCCGCTCGACCAAGCTGGTACATGGCGGGATTCGCTACCTGCCGGAGCTTGACTTCGCGCTGGTGCGCGAGGCGCTGATCGAGCGCGGGCGTCTGCTGCGCAATGCCCCGCATCTGGTGCACCCGCTATCGTTCGTGCTGCCACTCTATGACAGCTCGCGGCGGCCGGTGGGGCTGCCAGTGGCGGTGCCCGGTGGCGTCGGCCTCGGTCTGATCCTCGATGCCGGCCTGCTGCTCTATGATCTACTGGCGGGGCGCGAGAACGTGGCTCGCCACCGGCGCATATCGGCTGCCGAGACGGCGAAGCGAGCGCGCGGATTGAGGCCGGAAGGACTGAAGACGGGTTTCATCTACTCCGATGCGCAGACCGACGATACGCGCCTGACGCTGGCTGTGTTGCGGTCGGCGGCGGAGCGTGGGGCGCTGCTGGCGAGCTATGCTGAAGCGGTGGGGATGCTGCACGAGGGCGAGCGGCTGGTGGGGGTAGAGGTCGCCGATCGCGCGCCGGGCACGTTGGGCGAGACTTGGACGATTCGCGCGCGGCACATCGTGAACGCGACCGGCGTGTGGGCCGAGGAGGTCGAGCGGCTGGCGGGCGATGCGACGCAGCTTGAGATCGTGCCGAGCAAGGGCGTGCATCTGGTCTTTGCGCGCGAGGCACTGGCGCTGGGCGATGAGGCGGTGGTGCTGCCCGAAACCGAAGACGGTCGCATCATCTTCATCGTGCCGTGGCAGTCCAGCGCGCTGGTCGGTACGACGGACATGCGGGCCGAGCGAGCGGATGCCGGCGTGGCCGATGAGCGCGAGATCGATTATCTGCTCGCGCATCTGAATCGCTTCGCCCGGCGACTGGTGACGCGCGATGATATCATCTCGACCTTCGCGGGCTTTCGCCCGCTCCTGAAGCTGCGCAAACGACGGACGCCGGCACGCCTCTCGCGGACACACGCGGTGGTGGAGGGCGAGGATGGCATGCTGACGGTCGCCGGCGGCAAGCTCACGACCTATCGGCAGATGGCCGAGGATGTGCTGGACCGCATCGAGGCGCGCGAGGACCGCCCGGCAACGCATCCGACACGGCGCCTGCTGCTGGCCGGCGGCGAAGGGCTGGCGGAGACGCGGCCGGCGGTGCTGGACCGTGCACGGTCGCTAGGGCTGGCTGGCGAGATTGCCGGGCACCTGCTGCGAGCGCATGGCGCCGACGCACTGGGTGTGCTGGACTTGATCGCTGCGGACCGTACGCTGGGGGAGCCGCTGGTACCAGGGCTGCCCTACCTGCGCGCCGAGGTGGTGCGCGCGGTGCGGGCGGAGCAGGCGCTGACGGTAGAGGACGTGCTGGCGCGGCGGACGCATGTGGCGCTGGAGGACCGGCTGCGCGGGGTGGGGGCCGCGGAGGATGTGGCGGCGCTGATGGCCAGGGAGCTGGGCTGGCACGAAGAGGAGCGCCAGCGGCAGGTCTGCGCCTATCGGCGCTATGCGCTGGAGCAGGCGGGGCCGCTGGCGTCGCGGCTGGAGGCTGAGCTGGCTGCCGCTGCGGGGATGGACTAGGCTCTTCACCACTCGAACGCGTGCGTGAGGTATTCGCGGCTGTAGCGCAGCAGGATGGGGCTGCCATGGGGGCAGATGGCGGGCACGGCGGCGCCGCAGAGATCGGCCAGCAGCGCGCGCTGCTCGCTCGGTGCGAGCGTCTGGCCGCGCTTGATAGCGGTGCGGCAGGCGAGGGCGATGCGGACGTGCTCCAGCCAGTCGTCGGCGTCTTCGGCAGCCTCGCGGGTCAACGCACCGGCCACGTCATGGGGCGTCTCGACGGGGCCTGCTGTGGCAAGCGCGGGCAGCGCGCGCACGAGGAAGACGCTGCCGCCGAAGGGCTGACAGTCAATGCCAAGCGACGCCAGCTCTTCCAGGCGTGGCGTGAGGATGGCGGCCTGGCGCGGCGTCAACTCGACCAGCACCGGATCGAGGAGATACTGGCCAGGTATTTGGGCGGAACCGCCATGTAGGGGCGTCCGGTGGACGCCCTCGCGCGAGGCGCTCAGCCGCTCGTAGAGCACGCGCTCGTGCGCGCGGTGCTGGTCCACCAAATAGAGGTCGCCGGCGGGAGTGCGGGCGAGGATGAGGGCGTCGTCGAACTGGCATAGCGCAGCCAGACTGAGCGGGCCGCTGGGTAGCGTTTCGGCCAGCGGAGCTGGGGCCGCGTGGTAGCGCCGCCGGCGCTCGCCCAGCAGCAGACCGCGCCGGGTGCGGGGGGCCGGCAGGGCGAGCTGGAGCGGGCGGGTGAAGTGTGGGGCAGTTGGCGGGCTGCTGTGCGCCGCGACGCTTTCCGCCGCGCGACCCAACGCCGCATGGACGGCTTCGCGCAGGAGCCGCGCGATCTCCGGCTCGTCGGCCAGCAAGACCTCCGCCTTGGCCGGGTGGATGTTGGCGTCCACTGCGGCAGGCGGCAGGCTCAGAGTGGCGACTAGCAGCGGATGGCGTCCTTTGCGGAGCAGCGGGCCGTAGCCGGTGGCGGCGGCTGTGAGCAGGGCGCGGTTGGCAACCACGCGCCCGTTGACGGCGAGCACGACATGCTCGCGGGTGGTAAAGGTGACGCCGCGGGGACCGACAACGCCACCCAGGACGGCACTGTCGGCGGTGACCACGCCGAGCGGCAGTGCCCTGCGGCTCAGATCGGCGCCGTAGATGGCCGCGACAGCCTCGTCCACACTGCCGCCGGGCGTCTGCAGGGCGAGCTGGCCATCCAATACGAGCGTGAAGTTGACGTCAGGGCGGGCGAGGGCATAGGCGCGAACAACACCCAGCGCGCGTTGGGCCTCGGCACGTGGGCCGCGCAGCAGCGCCCGCCGCGCTGGTATTGACTGGAAGAGATCGTGCACGGTGGCGGTGGTGCCCCGCGAGCGAGCGGCGACGGTACGCTCCTGTGGCTTTCCAGGCAACAGCGCGATCGTATGCGCCAGGCCGTCATCAGATGCGGCGCTGCTGAGCTCGAACGCGGCGACAGCGGCGATGCTGGCGAGCGCTTCACCGCGGAAGCCGAGCGTCGCGACCGCGCCGAGGTCGCCGAGCGTGGCAATCTTGCTGGTGGTGTGGGGTTGGCAGGCGAGCGGCAGCTCGTCGGGCGGAATGCCGGCGCCGTCGTCGGCTACACGGATCAGGCGGCAGCCGCCATCGCGCAGCTCGACGCGCACGCTGGTCGCGCCCGCGTCAAGCGCATTGTCCAGCAACTCGCGAACGACCGAGGCGGGCCGCTCGATCACCTCGCCGGCAGCGATCCGCTCGACCACTTCCGGCGGCAGCGGCTGGATGCGCGCGCTGCTCATGGTCGCACTCCACGCAGCGCGGTGAGGGCGTGCTGCTGTAGAGAGAAGAGCACGTTGAGCGCCTCAATAGGCGTCATGGCGGCGAGATTGAGGCCGGCGAGGGCCAGCGCGAGCTCGCCATCGCCCTCATGCTGGCCGTTGCTCGTGCCCATGCTGGTGTCTGGCGTTCCGGCATAGGGAGCGCGTACCTCGCGGACGGCGGCGAGCGTGGGGCTGCGCTCCTCCAGCAGTGCGGTGGCCCGTTCGACCACCGGCGCCGGTAGCCCTGCCATGCGCGCGACCTGGACGCCGTAGCTCTCCTCTGCGGCGCCGTCGGCAACACGATGCAGGAAGACGATCTGGCCGTTGTGCTGGGTGACGGCCATGCGGCAGATGCGCAAGCGGGGCAGCGCCTCTGTGGCCGTGGCGAGCTCGTGATAGTGCGTGGCGAAGAGCGCGCGGGCGGCGCTCTCGTCGTGCAGGTGCTCGAGGACGGCGCGGGCAATTGCCAGGCCGTCGCGCGTGCTGGTGCCGCGGCCCACCTCGTCTAGAATCACCAGGCTGCGTGGCGTGGCATGGCGCAGGATGTAGGCGGTCTCGACCATCTCCAACATGAACGTGCTCAGGCCGCGGGCGAGATCGTCCTGGGCGCCGACGCGGGCGAAGATGCGGTCAACCAGCCCAATCCGTGCTCTGCGAGCAGGGACGAAGCTGCCGATTTGCGCCATCAGCACGACCAGCGCGACCTGCCGCAGATAGGTGGACTTGCCAGCCATATTCGGGCCGGTGAGCAGGAGCAGCCGGGTGTCGCCACCGTCGACATCAAGTGCGGCTAGCCGCGTGTCGTTGGGAACGAACTGCGCGCCGTCGAGCGCGGCTTCGACGATAGGGTGGCGGCCGCCCTCGATTGCCAGCTCGGTGGAGTCGGAGAGCATGGGCCGCACGTAGCCGCGAACTTGCGCGACGAGCGCGAGGCCGAGCCAGACATCGGCCTGCGCAAGTGCAGCGCCGGTGGCGCGCATGCGTAGCTGATGCGCGGCGAGGGACGCCAGCAGGCCGGCGTAGAGCGTGCGCTCGCGCGCGGAGATGCGCTCCTCGGCGGCCAGCACACGGGCCTCGTGCTCCTTGAGCGCGGCGGTGACGAAGCGCTCGCCGCCGGCGATAGACTGGCGGCGCTGGTAGTCGGGCGGCACGCGCGCCAGATTGGGACGCGACACCTCGATATAATAGCCGAAGACCGAATTGTAGCCGACTTTGAGCGATTTGATGCCAGTGCGCTCGCGCTCGCTGGCCTCCAGCCTGGCGATCCAGGCGCGGGCATCGGCGATGGCGGCAATCTGCGTGTCGAGCTCGGCGTCGTAGCCAGCGCGGAGCATACGGCCGGGCGCGGTGTCGGGGTCTTCGATGGCGCGCAAGATCAACTCGCGCACGTCGTCGCACGGGTCCAGTGCTTCGCGCAGGACGGCGATGGACGGCGCCTGGGCATCGCGTAGCGCGGCCCCCAGCTCACGGACGCGGGCGAGGGAGGCGGCGAGAGCCAGCAGCTCACGCGGCAACGCGGTGCCGTGGACGATGCGGGCGGTGAGTCGCTCGATATCGCCCATGCCGTCCAGCGCGACGGCAACGTGCTCGCGCAGGGCGTGGCGGCTGTGCAGCTCGTCCACCGCATCGAGCCGTGCTTCGAGGGCCTCGCGGTCCCTGAGTGGCTGGAGCAGCTGGCGACGCAGCAGGCGCGCACCCATTGCCGTGCGTGTCGCGTCGAGCACGGCCAGCAACGTCGCGCCCACGGAACGCACGGAAGGGATACCAGGTTCCGCCGCGGACGGCTCCAGCACTTCGAGCGCGCGCCAAGTGCGGCCATCAATCTCGACGTAGTCGCCAGCGTCATAGGTGCGCAGGCCGGCTAGCAGACGGGCGAGCGCCGGATTCATGCGCTCGACATAGGCCAGAATCGCGCCGGCCGCGGCGACCGCCAGCGGGCGCCGCTCGCAGCCATAGGCGGCCAGCGAAGGAACGCCGAAGTGGCGACAGAGGCGCTCGCGGGCGGAGGCGGCGTCAAAGTAGTGGGTGGGGCAGGATGTGAAGGATGCGCCATCTAGCGCTACGTCTGGCTCGTCGGGGCGCTGTGGCTCGGCGATGAGTACCTCGGCCGGCGCGAGCCGCTGCAGCTCAGTACGCAAGGCCTCCTCGGCGTTGGCGGCTGGCCAGCCGGTGCAGGCGAAGGCGCCGCTGGTGACGTCCACATACGCCAGCCCAATGCCGCCGCGGCCACGCGCAACGGCGGCCAGATAGGTGTCGCGTGCGGGAGGGACCATGCTGGGATCGGAGAGCGTGCCGGGCGTCAGGACGCGCGTTACCTCACGGCGGACGAGCCCACGTCCGGGCGGCGATATCTGCTCGCAGACGGCGACCTTGTAGCCCTTCGCGACGAGCCTGGCGGCGTAGCTTTCGAGGGCATGGAGGGGAACGCCGGCGAGCGGAACGCGCTCGCCGGGGCCATAGGCACGGCTGGTGAGCACGAGCTGTAGCTCGCGGGCGGCGATGCGGGCGTCTTCGTCGAATGTCTCGAAGAAGTCGCCGACCTGGTACAGCAGGATGGCGTTCTGATGCTCGGCCTTGATATCGAGATATTGCTTGCGTGCCGGGGTGGTCATGGCCGCATGCGTCCTCGTGGTGGAGACGGAGTGAAGTGGAGTCGCTGGTAGATCTGGCGGATGCTGGGCAATTGTAGCACGACGGCAAATGCCTTCGCAGGGCGCGCTATGCTTGTGAAGAGAGCCAGGCGCGGTGGGGACAGGGTGGTACGCTGGGGATTGGGAAGGGGCAGGATCGTGAACGAGACGCCAAGTGACGAGGAGTTGCGCGAGATCTTGACGCGTTACCGGCGGATCGCTGTGGTGGGGATGTCGGCGAATCCGGCGCGGCCGAGTCACGGCGTGGCCCGCTTTCTTATAGCCAGCGGCTACGAATTGACGGGCGTGAATCCAAATCTGGCGGGGCAGAAGGTGCTCGGGCGCCCAGTCTATGCCTCGCTGGCCGAGCTGCCGGAGCCGCCGGAGATCGTGGACGTATTCCGCCGCTCGGAGTACGTGGCGGACGTAGCGGAGCAGGCCATCGCGGTGGGGGCCAGGGTGCTGTGGACGCAGCTTGGCGTGAAGGATGACGCGGCGGCAGCGCGGGCACGGGCGGCTGGCCTGCAGGTGGTGCAGAATCGCTGTACGGCGATCGAGCACGAGCGGCTGAATATTCCGCCAAGCTGACGGTGGCTGAACAGCTCACCAATCAGAGGCTGGACAACGCCTGCTACCATGGAGACGGCGCTTACGAGGGCGCTCCCTTTCGACCGTTCTTATCCGCCCGGTGGCCGCAGCATAGGCGGCGGTGGGCGATACCAGGGAGGTCTCCATGATCGGCAAGAAGGTGGATCCGCAGCTTGAGGCGCGCAAGAGGGCATCGCTTGTGATGGTGTGGGGCATCCTTGCGGCGATAGCGTACCTGGGCCTGATCAAGCTGGCGATTGATGCGGTGGTCAAAGCGACGCCATGGACGGGCGTAACGGTAGACAGCGGCCTCGTCGCACTGGCAGGGTCGGCCGGCAAGTCCGGACAGGGCACACTCGCAACGTTAGGCACGTTCGCCATAGGGGCGCTGCCGATAGCGATCGCGGGGGCTGTTGCGTTCGGCATTCTGACGCGGGTGCGGCCGTCATTGCCGCTCGGCCCAGCCGCGGTGACGGCCGCTGGAGGGGTGGGGCTGGCCGGGGCGCTGGCGCTCTTTTTCACTCAGGTCGCCACACTCAAAAATGGCACGCAATTTGTCGTCGCGCTGGCGACGATCGTGCTGGTATGGGTGCTGCTGCGTCTCCAGCGATTCATTCGTCGGCTCTACAACCGGACGCCAGCGACCTCGACCTTCATCTTCGCAGTGTTGACGATGGCCTATCTTATCCTCTCGAACGGCGCCAACATTGCCAGCATCGTGCTGACCCAAGTGGACATCTGGCTGAGCCTGATCGCGTTCGGCATCATTCTCTACGCGGGGATCGTGCTGCTGCGCCTGCGGCGCCGGATGGCGAGGCGGTAGGTTGTGCTTACCTTGGATATGTAATGCCCGATCGGCAACGAGCGTACCGGCCAGCACGCGGCGATGCTGCTGTGGCCGGCAGAGGCCGGAAGTCGTGGGCCTCGAACGGCACGCCGCGCTCGCGCACCTGCGTCCGCGCCAGACTTCCGACCATCTCTCCTGACAGTACTGTGAGCCCACCCAGGGAGCCCACTCAGGGGTTCTCGCGCTATTCCTGAGCCGGGCGATGCCGCAACTGCGAGCGCCTGCTCGGCACCAGCTTCATCTGCTCCTCCGGCTTTGACAGCCATGCTGCCAAGGCCGGAGCAAGCTCAGTGTTCCACCTGTCATCTTGGGCCAACGCGCAATCATACGCGGCGTATGCTGCATCGTCGGCGAAGGAGGCGAACCAGACGAAGACGTGCTCACCCTCCCGCACAGGCAGGATCTTGAAGGTGTTCTCGCTGGGCTCAGTGACGAACTGCCCCTCCAGGGTGGCTCCGGCACGACGCAGAGTAGGCACGATGCCTGTCTCGAAGAAATCCACAAAGGCAATGGAGGGTGGCGCAGCCAACGAGTACACCGTCGCGAGAAAGACTCCGCCCGCTGCCTCGGCCGCGTCGCGCGCAGGTCGCCTCGCCGGGTCGTAACGAAAACCTGCACGACTATGGCTAGGCTTGAGCAGCAGCACGTTGTCGGAGTCGATCATGGTGTCGTTGGCCGATGGGCCATACTGTTTCCAGATGGGGCCACCATAGAATCCCGCTAAGGCCGCGTGCCGAGCTTCCATGTCAGGAAACGCGCGTATCCAGACGAACAGATCGGGATTGGAGCAATGGCGGAACTGGCCAATGATCTGCATGCCATGTTCTTCTTGGCTCTCGACGAAGTGCTCCTCGAACAAACTGATGAGGTCGTCGCGACGACCGGGCTTTAACGTATATTGGCGCAGCTCTACGATCGGCCAACACATCTCTTCGGCGCGCGCCGGTGCCGATGCTGTGGCCGCACTCTTCCTACCATGTCTCTGTGATGCGTCGCTCATCGCACTCGCTCCTCGAAATTGAAAGGCACCGGTGACGGTGCGTAGGCCATGTTAGCGCTGTGGAGAGTCCTGATCCCTCGTAAAGTCCATGATCCAATTCGTCTCCCAGTGCTTACCCCCGTCGAACGAAAACGCCTGCTGCCATCGCGCTGTGTCGGCGCTGGTCGCCTCCCAGGTGAAGCGCACATGAAGCGGCTGACCATCCGGGGTTTCGATGATCTGAAAGAAGGTCCCGACCCCGTCCTCGAAGGATCCCAGCAGCGGCCTGAAGTCGGGGGGGTTGCGGTTGTCTATCCAGACAATCGCCCACTGGTGTGTCGCGGGATCGAAGGCTTTCACGCTCAGCCCAAGCGCAGCCTCTCCCGATGGTAGGGTTGCCTCCCACCGCTCGAGCACCGCACGGCCGTCCAGACACGCCTCGATGCGGTCGTAGGCCGGGAATTCGTCCCAGGCGGCCGTGCCCTCGGGCGCCAAGGCCGCTGGAGCTGCCTGAAAGTAGTCCCCTGTCTTGCGCCGGTTAAGCACATGCCACGCGCCGACCAGAAAATCGAAGTCGTGCGCGCTCGATGCCTTGTCCTCTGGATTCATGGACGTTTCTCCTTGTTCGGGTGGCTGTTGTCTACCCACCGATGGCTCCATGATACGGCGAAAGGGTGATAGAATTGACCCGCATTGATCCAACCTTCGTTTTAGGAGGTATTCGGTGGTCTATCGCCCGACGGCACGAGTGCTCACGGTGTTGGAGCTGCTGCAAGCCTACGGGCGTATGACCGGCGCGGAGCTCGCGCGCCGCCTCGAGGTTGACATTCGCACGGTGCGTCATTACGTGGAGACCCTCCAGGACCTCGGCATCCCGGTGGAGGCGAAGCTCGGCCGCTACGGCGGGTATCGCCTGCGGCCAGGCTACAAGCTGCCGCCGCTACTCTTTACGGACGACGAGGCGGTGGCGCTGACACTGAGTCTGTTCATGGCTCGAGAGTCTGGTCTGGCAACCACCGAGCCCGCCTTTGCAGGAGCACTGGCGAAGATCGAGCGGGTGCTGCCTGCCTCCACGCGCGACCGCATCCGGGCGATGGAGCGCACGGTTGTCTTCGAGAGCAGCGCTGCGCATGTGGCGTCGCCCCTGGCAACGGTAGCGACGCTGAGTGCGGCGGTCCACAGTGGACACGCTGTGCGCCTGCACTATCGGTCGGCGCGAGGCGAGGTGACGGAGCGCCAGTTCGATCCCTATGGAGTCGTCGCGCACGAGGGCATCTGGTACACCATCGGCCACTGCCACTTGCGGCAGAGCCAGCGTCTCTTGCGACTGGATCGGATCCTACAGCTCGCAGCCACGAGTGAGCCGTTCGTGTGTCCAGTGCCCTTCGATGCGCTTGCCGCGGTCCAGCGTGCGCTTGCCGAAGTTCCGCGGGTATGGCCTATTGAGGTATGGTTGGAGACCACGCTGGAGGAAGCTCAGCGCGCGAGCCGTCTTTCCAAGGGCCATTTCGCGGAGGCGGACGGTGGAGTCCTCGTGCGCAGCGAGGTTGACGATCTGCCGTGGATGGCTCGGCTGCTCGCGGGCCTCGGCATCCCGTTCCGTATCCATCACCCGCCTGAGCTACGCACTGTCCTGCGCGAATATCTCCACACGCTCGATCAGTATGCCGGGCACACGGGCGCACCGCGCCCCGTATGATTCGGCTAAGCGTGGCTGGAGGCATTACGTTCGTGGCGTGAGCAGGTGCTCGAAATAGCAGCGTCAGGCGCCGATCTACTGTGGGGTCCTACGAGTCGTCGGTGTCGTACCAGACTTGGGTGCCTGCAGGGACATCCGCTCTGCTGACCCTGAGAAGTCCGCATGCGACCACCCATGGTGGTTTGGGGCCCGGAGGCATGTCACTCTCCCAGTTGAACGGCTCCCAATTGACGTGCGAGTCTGCGAACCGACAGGCCACCATGCGCGTCGTGCCATCTGGAAGCCGCAACTCGACCTGTGTCGGACGAGGGGAGGGGACACGTGGGAAGTCCGGCCACAGGTCTGCCATCGGCTGCCGACGAGATTGCGCAGGTGCCACGTCGACGAGCCAGGGGGCGAGCATGAGGATACCCCGGCCGCGATCAGGGAACGTATCTTCGACAGTTAGCAGCAAGCGTCGCATGTGCACATCTTCTCTCTGGACAGCGCGCGAAACCGTCCCATGTTTGGCCACGACCAGAAATAGCGTCCTTCAGTCTAAGACGTTCTCAGTGGGTGCTGCATCACACTATCGAGCCGCTGCTGGTAACAGAAAACGTGGTGGCTGGTGCAAGCACAGCGCCCCTCTCCTCACATGGAGAGGGGCTGAGGGTAAGGACCTGTTTGCTATGCGTCGGTTGGGCGGCGGCCGGTGATCTGGCCGGTGTTCATGCCGAGCCAGTGCATACGGCCGAGGAAGCGCGCGTGCTCGACCTTCATGCAGCGATCCATCACCACGCGCAGGCCGCCCTGCCGAGCGATCTCGGCGCCCTCCGGGCTGATCACGCCGAACTGCAGCCAGAGCGCGCTCGCGCCGGCCTGAACGGCTTCGCGCGCGATCTCCGGCACCGCTGCAGGGACGCGGAAGACATCCACCACGTCCACATGGAAGGGGATCGCGCCGAGCGACGGATAGCTCGTCTCGCCCAGGATCTCGCGCTCGCGCGGATTGACCGGCACGATGCGGTAGCCATGCCGCTGGAGATAGAACCCGACGAAGTAGCTGGGCCGCAGCGGATTGGGCGAGAGGCCGACGATGGCGATGGTGCGCGCCGAGCCGATGATGTCGCGGATGGTGCGTAGGTCCTGGTAGGGGGCGAGGTCGAGTGTCTCCGTTCCCGGCTCGCCCGCAACCGCATTGTTTGCTTGTGTCGCTCCGCTCATCGGGTCACCTCCGCGGTTGTGCTGGCGCTGGTCTGCGGCGTGGGCATGTCTTCAGCGGCGGCGCGCAATGCCTGGTCAAGATCCCAGATCAGGTCGTCCACCGATTCCAAGCCGACGGAGAGCCGGATGGTGCCAGGGCCGACGCCCGCGGCGCGCAGCTCGTCCTCGCTGAGCTGGCGGTGGCTGGTGCTGGCGGGATGCAGGACGAGGCTCTTGGTGTCACCGACGTTGGCGATGTGGCTCCAGATCTGGAGGGCCTGGAGCAGGCGCTTGCCAGCCTCGCGTCCGCCGCGCAGCTCGAAGGAGAAGACGGAGCCGGCGCCCTTGGGCAGGTACTTGCGGACGAGCGGGGCGTAGGGGCTATCGGGCAGGCCGGCGAAGCGCACCTGCTCGACCATTGGGTGGCTGGCGAGGAACTGAGCGACGGCAAGTGCGTTCTGGACGTGGCGCTCGACGCGTACGTGCAGCGTCTCGAGCCCTTGGGCCAGCAGGAACGCGCTGAATGGACTGAGGCTGGCGCCCAGGTCGCGCAGCGCCTCGGAGCGCAACTTCATCAGGAAGCCGTAGACGCCGAACGTCTCGTGGAACTCCAGGCCGTGATAGGCGGAGGAGGGGCCGGCGACGGTGGGGAAGCGGCCGTTGGACCAGTTGAAGGTGCCGGAATCCACGACCACGCCGGCGATGGTGGTGCCGTGGCCGCAGATGAACTTGGTGGCCGAGTGGACGACGATGTCGGCGCCCCACTCGATGGGCCGGCACAGATACGGTGTGGCGAAGGTGTTGTCCACGATCAGCGGCGCGCCGTGCTCGTGGGCGATGAGGGCGACGGACTCGATGTCGAGAATGTTGCCGCCGGGATTGCCGATCGTCTCAGCGAAGAGCGCCTTGGTGTTGGGGCGGATCGCGGCGCGCCAGGCGTCCAAGTCGTCGGGGTCCACCAGCGTGACTTCGACCGAGAGCTTGCCGAGCACGTTCTTGAATTGCTGGACACTGCCGCCGTAGACCGCCTGAGACGAGACGATGTGGTCGCCGGGCTCGAGCAGCGTGAGGAAGGCGGAGGCCTGCGCGGCAAGCCCGCTGGCGAAGCCGACGGCGCCCGCGCCGCCCTCCAGGTTGGCGATGCGCTCCTCGAAGGCCGCCACCGTCGGATTCATGATCCGCGAGTAGATGTTGCCGTACTCCTGCAGGTTGAAGTAGGCGGCGGCGGAGTCAGGGTCCTCGAAGGTAAAGCCAGCGGTCTGGTAGATGGGCAGCGCGCTGGCGCCGGTGTAGGGGTCGGGGCGGACGCCGGCATGAACGGCGCGCGTCTCGAAGCCGAAGTCGCGCAGCCGGCCAGAGGCGCTGGCGGGACTGGTCGAGTCCTTGTTGGGCATTGGACGTTTCCTCTTCCGTGGTGGGCGAGAGCGATCGCACTTGTCTAGAGTATAGCCGCCCAGCAACACGCATCTGGAGCGGGAGAGTTGGCCGGCTGGCCCGACGCACAGACGCGGCAATTGTAGAGTAAGCATATCAAGTTGGTTGAGATGAACGCCACCTCGCGCGAGGCAGCGGTGGAAGCGGGAAGGACGCGCCATAGCACTTCGCGTGCTTCCTGGACGTGCTACGTTTCCTGTCGAGTGGCGAGGATAGCCAGGGAGGGAGCAGATCAGTGAGCGAGGGTGACACCGTCTACAATCGAATCGCGGGCCAGAGCCTAGATCGGCTCGCGGCCTTGAGCGACGGCATCTTCGCCGTCTCGATGACGTTGCTCGTGCTTGACCTGGCCGTCCCAGCCAGTGCGGGCATCAGGTCCGAGAGCGCGCTGTGGAGCGCATTGGGGAACCTCGCGCCGCGGCTCATCCCTTATCTGATGAGCTTCTTGACGCTCGGCATCTTCTGGGTTGGCCAGCAGACGCAACTCAGCCACTTCGCGCGCAGCGATCGCAACCTCGCCTGGCTGCATCTGGGCTTTCTGCTGCTGGTGACGCTGATGCCGTTCTCGACGGGCTTGCTGGCGGAATTCACGGCATTTCGCATCGCGCTGGTGGCCTACTGGCTGAACATCTTCCTGCTCGGCGCGGTGCTCCTCGCCGCCTGGCACTATGCCGTGCGGGCGGGACTGGTGAAGGAGGATGTGACGGCAGAGATGCGCCGCGCGGTGGACCGCCGCATCCTGATCGCGCAGGCGCTCTACGCGTTCGGTGCGCTGCTGTGTGTCGCCAGCACGTACGTCAGCATTGCGTTCATCGTGCTCGTGCAGCTCAACTACGCGATTGCGCCGCGCATCAAGCCGCTCTATCGGCTATGAGGCGCGGGATCATGGACTCTTGCGGGAGGCACCTTGATCGACACGCATGGCTGTGGGGCGAGGAGCCAGCCTGAAGTGCTGGGGCGACTCCTGGCTGGGCGAAGCGTGTGTGCCCGCTGCGTCGGTTTGGCGTCTGTGAGTTGTTAGACTGCCTGATGTCAAGCTGTGACGAGCAAGGTTAGAGTGCCTCGCCCAGTTCCAACCGATTCCGATGTAGCGCCGCGACGGCTCAATTCGAGCGCGAGCAAGTTGACATGACACGATCTTGACTACGCTGGCGTTCATCGCTGGTGAGTGGTGATTAGATTCTGCACGCAAGTGTTGCGGGGGAGATGCGCATGGAACAGGATTCTGAACGTGATCTACCTCTACCGGTCGCGTTGTTTGTTCCATTCGTCATCGGACTGCCGTTCGCATTCATCATCGTGCGAAGCGTGTCGCAGACAATGGCTGCCTACTCCTCGGTCGCTGCATATGCCATTTTTGTCCTGTTCTGGATAGCGGTCGACGCGATTCGCCCCCGACTGTTGCGCTGGCTTCTCGCGGGTGTCTCCCTCTTGCTCGTAGAATATCTCGTGCTCGAGGCACTCCGATTTCAGGCATGGTGGGCGCTTGGTGTGGGGGGTGTCTTCTATGTGATCGTGATGGCCGTCGGAGCGCAAAGAGCGGAGAGACGTGCCCGATGAGTGCCTTGCTCGCGAGGCCTGTCGAGCCTATACAGTTTGCGCAACAGTTTTCCCCGCCTTGCTGCTATCCATCAAGCTACCTGATATAATGTGCTTCTCGGGCACTGATGCGGACGGAGGCTAAGGATGGAGCGTGTTGGGGAAGTCGTCCTCATAGCGTTTATTGTGGTGCCGCTCATCGGACCAGGAGCCTTGTCGCAGGCGAGCCGCACGGTTTCCGTGCTGCGCGGGCGTCCGATCCAAGTGCCCCCTTGGCGAATCCTGGCCCGCCGGCTTGCGCGCTGGTGCTTGCGGGGCCTTGCGCTCAGTTTATTTGCTGTACTGGTGCTCGCTGCAATACTCGGGGTAGTAGTTGACCGCGAGTCACCAACCCTGAGCACGCTCATGTCCTGGTGGACAGGCCTCGTAGCACTCGGCATTGTGTTCAGCTTGGCAACTTGGCTGCTTGGGTGGCTGCTCGGACTGGTTTGGTACGCCGCGCTCCGCATCGCGGCTACACGGCACTCACACGCCCAGCCGAGGCACGAGGTCTGATCCATAAGCTGATGCGGTACGAACTCGGCTATTGGGCGACGACCTGCGCGCGGCGGG
>DASUBU010000200.1:0-6197 GCA_035763125.1 Ktedonobacterales bacterium | reverse complement strand
CATGTTTGCTTACCCGGAGCCTGAACGGTCGTGCGGTCTACCCACCGGCCGCACCGGTAGTGACACGACCATGCTACCAGCGAGGAGGTTCACGATGCTGCTGGGGAAGAAGAACGCGGTGATCTATGGGGCAGGCGGCGCCATCGGCGGCGCCGTGGCGCGGGCGTTCGCCCGTGAGGGCGCCAGGGTCTTTCTGACGGGAGTGAGGAGTGAGCCACTCGACGTCGTGGCGCGCGACATCGCTGAGGCAGGAGGAGTGGCCGAGACGGCGCAGGTCGATGCGCTCGACCAGCAGGCCGTCGAGCGGCACCTCGCCGACGTCGTCCAGCGGGCGGGCAGCGTTGATATCTCCTTCAATGCCATCTATATCGGCTACCAGCAAGGGGAACTCCTGACCGCGATGTCGCTCAAGGCGTTTACCCCGGCGATCGCCGACGCCATGCAGACGCAATTTGTGACGACCACGGCGGCGGCGCGCCACATGATCCAGCAACGAGCTGGGGTCATCTTGGCGATCACCGCCACCCCCGCTCGCCAGCCCCTTCCGCTGACGGGCAACTTCGGCGTGAGCTGTGCGGCGATCGAGAGTTTGTGTCGTCAACTGGCCGGAGAGCTCGGGCCCCACGGGATTCGGGTGATTTGCTTGCGGTCCGCGGGATCTGCTGAGGTCCTCCAAGAGGTCTTCGCCGCGTTGGGGGCGCGAGTGGGGATATCAGCAGCAGCGTTCGAGGAGCGTCTCGTCGAGCAGACGCTGCTGAAACGGCTGCCAAAGCTCGCCGAATTTGCCAACGCCGCCGTACTGATGGCGTCAGATTACGCGAGCGCCATGACGGGGACGGTAGCGAACGTGACTTGTGGCGCCACCATCGACTAAACGCTGGACGAATCGCTAGATACGGTGAATGGGGGACGAGCGGGTGGCGCATTACCGACGGCGTTGGTCCACGCTCCCGCCCACACCCACACCCACATCCCAGTCCACCTCTGGTGGACGCTCAGGTGTGCGATGCGGATGTCGGGGCATCCGGGGCATCCGGGGCATCCGAGGCATCCGGGTCAAGCGTGTACCGCCGTTGAGGAACGACGCCCCACTCCTCTTCTGTCAACCAGGGCGCCTCCGTTGATGCCGAGCGAGCTGAGAGCGCTGATCATCCTGCTGCGCCGAGTGGTCCTGTGGTCCTTGCCCTGGCCCAAGACATCCAGCGCGTTGTTGACGCCTGGCCCGCCTCTGTGGCGCCGTCCTATATACGCGTACGCGCCCCTGGCCAGCCTGGAGTGGACAGTGGCGGGCTCGCAATCTCTCGCCAGTAGAGGGAGGTCATCTTGGGCTACAACCCGCACTTGCTCATCACTCAGAATCGGCGCTCAGGATGAGCGCATGCCCAGCCGACGGCGCACGTCGTCGCTGACGGGATAGACCCGCTCGCGCGGCAGCAGCGTGCGTGCCCGCGCACGATCACCACTCCGCAACAGCGCGTGTATCCGCTGCGCGAGGGATGTCATGTCCCGTATATCGGCGGTCCATTCATTCACGTAGCGCGCCACGAAGTGGCGGCTGAGACCGACCTGGATTGCGCGTTGTGTGGGGTGCTGGCCGTCGAGCGTGCGCTCGGGATCCCACTGCACTCGCGCCGGCGCGGCCTCGAGCTGGCGGCGCCACTCGTCTGAGTCGCCGTAGATGGCCGTATGTGGTGAGGTGAGCACGGCGCTCGCGAGCGCCTCCTCCCAGCCTGCGCGGGTGATGCGGACGGCGACGACGTGCTCCTGGCCGGATGCGTGCGCCCAGTCGCTGCGGTGCATCATCCACAGGAACGACGGCTTGATCCACGTCATGCGATTGAGCGAAAACGGCGGCACGAAGCGATTGTGCTCGACCGCCGGCAGCGCGATCTCCGGGCGATACGCCTGGTAGACGACGATCGTGCGCTCGTCGTAGTCGGCGCGGATCTCGTACTCGTCCATAGCTAGCTCTTGACTCGCCTGCGCAGCAGCCGCAGGCCGATCACGAACATCAGCACAGAGAGTGTCAGCAGCGACCCGGCAAGCACCAGGCGCGCATCGCTGAAGAGGATGTCGGTTGCTCCAGCGACGCGGCCTGAGACGTCCACGGTGGCGGACTCGTTGTAGTGGATAGTGTAGGTCACCGTCGCGCCCTGGCGCACGCCGCCCTTGTGCGCCACGATGCCGCCGGCCATGGTGATGCTGAGGCTCTCAGTGGCGTCGCGCCAGTTCTGTGCGTTATTGAACAGGTCCACCAGGCTGATGGTGCCGGTCACGTGGAAGATGGCCGACGAGAAGCGCGTCTCCTGGGCGACATGCAACGTATCGCGGAAGAGCACAGGCGTTTTCCGCGGGTCATCCTGGCGCGGATCCTCTTGCAGCAGCGTATTGGCTTCGACCACCGAGGCGAACGGGCGCGTGAAGGTCCAGTAGGCGTAGCCGGCCTCCTCGGAGCGCTGGTACGAGCCGCCAGTCTCGCGCACGTGTGCGCCGAAGACCTCCATCACGCTGGCGATATCGGCCGACACACTGGCCGGATCGCCGGGTGTGGGCTCGCGGAAGCCGACCGCCAGCGTATAGACCCCGGAGCCGTCGCCATTCAGGTGCAGCGCGCGGTCCACTCGCATGCAGCCGCTGAGCGCCAAAATCAGTGCCAGCAGCAGCACGAGCAGCGGCGCGAGGCGCCGACCAGCCGATCCGCGCGCGGGTCGTACGGCAGAAGACATTGCCGCCTCCTCTCGTCTGCGCCTGCATGTCTGAGGTGCGCCTGGCGCCGTGCCGGACTACGATAGCGCGCGCCGGACGTTGCGTCAACACGCGGTCCGCCAGATTCCAGTGCGGCCGTTCCCACCCCTCCCGCCTCTCGCGTGCCGTTACGGGAGTGAGATCGCGGGAGTGGCCGTTGCGCTTACCCTCAATCCCGGCATATACTGGGCAGCCAGGAGCATCCGGTGGAGGGCAGCGCGATGGCAGTGACAGGCGGGCTGAGGCTCGTGCTCTTTGGCGCGCCGCGGATCGAGCTAGATAGCCGCCCGGCGAGCGTGGATACGCGCAAGGCGCTGGCCCTGGCGGCGTACCTCGCCGTGACCCGGCAGCCACAGACGCGGGACGCGCTGGCGGGTCTGCTGTGGCCGGAGTACGATCCCGGCCGTGCCCGCGCGACACTGCGCCGCACGCTCTCGGCGCTGCATGGCGCACTCGGTGGCCGGTATCTCGCCATCGTCCGCGAGACGGTCGCGCTGGGCACGACAGCGGACCGCGTGTGGACGGACGTCGGGGCATTTGCTGAGCGGCTGGCGGCTTGTGCTACCCACGGCCACGCGCCAACGGAGGTCTGTGCGGTCTGCCTGCCGCTGCTAACCGAGGCTGCCGCGCTCGCCCACGAAGACTTCCTGGCTGGATTTGGGCTACGCGACAGCCCTGAGTTCGACGACTGGCAGTATCAGCAGCGCGAGCGCTTCCGGCGCGAGCTTGCCGGAGCGCTGGAGCGCCTGGCGCTGGGGCAGAGCGCGCGTGGCGACTTCGCGGCGGCGCTGGGCGCGGCGGGCCGGCGGCTGGCACTGGACCGGCTGGACGAGCCAGCGCACCAGCTCTTGATGCGAGTCTATGCCTGGGCAGGGCAGCGCACCGCGGCCCTGCGGCAGTACCGGGTCTGCGTGCAGGCGCTGGAGCAGGAGCTGGGTGTGGCGCCGCTGGAGGCGACGACCCGGCTCTATGAGGCGATCAAAGAGAATCACATGCCGCCGCTTCCGCGCTTAGTAGCCGCGAGGTCCGACGGCCGTGCGCCAGCCCGCGCGCCAGGGCCGCCCGCGGCGTCATCTGGGGAGCTGGCGTCGGATGCCGATTCCACTGCTGCCGGCCAACCGCGCCTTCCCGCGCCAGCGGCGCTGGGTCCGTTGGTGGGACGCGAGCGCGAATGGGCGCGGCTGCTCGAAGCGTACCAAGGCATCGAGGCCGACGGTCGCGTGGTGCTGCTGGTGGGGGAAGCCGGGATCGGCAAGACTCGGCTGGCGGCGGAGCTGCTGGCGCACGTGCGTGCGCGTGGCGCCGCGGTGATCGAGGCGCGCTGCTACGAAGGCGAGGCCCATCTGGCGTATGGGCCGCTGGCGGCGGCGCTACGGGCGGTGGTGGCCGAGCGCGGCCGGGGCTGGCTGGATGGGCTGGCGACGCCGTGGGAAGCCGAGGTGACACGTCTGCTGCCTGAGCTGGCGGTGCGAACTGGCAGCAGCGGCGGCGGCGAAGGCGGTTCATCATCCAGTGCCTCGGCTTCCGCGCCGGGGCCGCGGCCGGGTGCGCAGGGCCATTTCTATGAGGGCTTGCGGCTGGCGCTGACGGCCGCGTGCGATGCCGGCGTGACGGCTGAGGGATCGCGTCCGCCGGGTGTGCTCTTCGTGGATGACGCGCAATGGGCGGACGGCGCCTCGCTCGCGCTGCTGGCGTATCTGGTCCGGCGGCTGCAGGGGCAGCGCATGCTCCTGCTGCTGGCCTGCCGCGCCGATGCCGAGCCGTCCGAGGAGCTGGAGAGTCTGCTGGCGCTCGTGCGGCGCTCAGCAGAGGCGGTGACGGTCGAGCTGGCGCGGCTGGGGCCGGACGAGGTACGGGCGCTGGTCGAGGTGGCTGAGCTCCCGTCGGAGCGTCTGGCTCAGGTGGCCGAGCGCCTGTATCAGGAGACCGACGGGCTGCCATTCTTCGTCGCGGAATACCTGGCAGCGCTGCGCGGAGGGCTACTGGCGCCCGACGAAACGGAATGGACGCCGCCAGGGGGCGTGCGCGAGCTGCTACGGTCGCGGCTGGGCACGGTGAGCGAGACCGGCTGGCAGGCGCTGACGGCGGCGGCGGTGATCGGCCGCTCGTTTACCTTCGAGGAATTGCGCGAGGTGAGTGGGCGCGGTGAGGAAGAGACTGTTGGGGCGCTGGAAGAGCTCATCGGCCGTGGATTGGTGCATGAGACGGCGAGCGGTATCCGTGCGGAGATGCTGGGGAAAGCAGGGGACGGCCGGGATAGCGCGGGTGAGCCACTCTACGACTTCGCTCATGAGAAGCTGCGCGCATTGGTCTACGCCGAGACAAGCCTCGCGCGGCGGCGGCTGCTGCACCGGCGGGCGGCCGAGGCACTCGCGCGCGGAGCGGCGGCACGGCGCGATGAGGGCGCGCTGGCCGGCCAGATCGCCCAGCACTACCTGCTGGCCGGCAACGAGGCGGCGGCGGCTGAGGCGTACCGCACGGCAGGCGAGTACGCTCGCCGGGTCTATGCGAATGCCGAGGCGCTTGAGCAGTTCCAGCGCGCGCTGGCGCTCGGGCACCCCGACGGGGCGGCGCTGCACGAGGCGATCGGCGATCTCCGCACGCTTGCGGGCGCCTATGCCGAGGCCCTGCGCAGCTACGAGACGGCTGCCGCCCTAGTCGCCGGCGGGGCGATGGCGCGCATCGAGCAGAAGCTGGGCAACGTCTACGCTCGCCGCGGCGAGTGGGCCGCCTCCGAGAGCCACTACGAGGCGGCGCTAGAAGCGCTTGAGGCGCAGGCGAGTGCAGCGGTCGGGACCCGACGAGGAGGGGAACCAGATGGAACGGCTTCGGCACAGGCAGAGCTGCTGGTGGATTGGGCGCTCACGGCGCATCATGGCGTGAAGACCCCAGAGGCGAGAAGACTGGCTCAACGCGCGCTGGGGCTGGCCGAGGCCTCTGGCGATGCGCGTGCGCTGGCGCGTGTCCACAATCTGCTGGGCATGCTGGCGAGTGCGCGGGGCGAACACGCCGAGGCACAGCGTCACCTGGAGCGGAGCCTGGCGGCCGCCGACGAGCTTGGCGATCCGGTGGTGCGCGTCGCGGCGCTCAACAACCTGGCGCTGGTCTATGGGGCAAGCGGTGAGCACGAGCGCGCGCTGGGGCTGGCCGAGACGGCACTGGCGGCCTGCGCGGCACTGGGCGACAGGCATCGCGAGGCGGCGCTGCACAACAATCTTGCGGACCTGCTCCACGCGCTGGGCCGCTCCGACGAGGCCCTGGCCCACCTGCGCCAGGCGGTGACGATCTACGCCGAGATTGGCGTGGAGGAGGGCGACGTGCGGCCCGAGATCTGGAAGCTCAGCGAATGGTAGCCGTAGTGGCTCGCCTATCGGCGCTCTGGTGACCGCAGCCACAGCGAGACGTGCGCCGGGCGCATGGTGCTGTCAACCGCCGCGAGGAGGTGCTCCCGC
>DASUBU010000199.1:0-2536 GCA_035763125.1 Ktedonobacterales bacterium | reverse complement strand
TACGGCTTCAGCAACACCGAGCGCACGGGCGTCTTCGTCCGTGACCGCGAGGACAATCTGGCGCGCGAGCGGGCCCTGCTCGGCGCGCTCGGCAATCCACATCAGGCGTATGGCATAACGCACGTGGCGGGCACCAAGGGCAAAGGCTCGACCTCCGCGCTGCTCGCCGCGATTCTCTGGGCTTCGGGGTTGCGCACTGGCCTCTACACCTCGCCCGATCTGCACACGTTCCGCGAGCGCATGCGCGTAGACGGCGAGCTGATCGCGCCCGGCGAGGTCACGCGGCTGGTGCCGCAGATCCGCGCCGCGCTGGAGCAGGTTGATTCGTCGCTTGGCCCCTACATCACCTGGGAGGTGGCCACCGCGCTGACTTTCCTCTTCTTCCGCGAGGCGGGGGTGCAGCACGCCGTGGTCGAAGTGGGCTTGGGCGGGCGGCTGGACGCCACCAATGTAGTCAACCCGCTAGTCAGCGTGATTACCTCGATTAGCTACGACCACATGGCGGTGCTGGGCAACACATTGGCCGAGATCGCGCGCGAAAAGGCCGGCATCATCAAGCCTGGCGTGCCGGTCGTCACCTCGGCCCAGGCGCCGGAGGCGCTCGACGTGATCGCGCGCATCGCCTCCGAGCGCGGCGCGCCGCTGATCCGCGTCGGCCCGGCCGGCACGCCAGGCGCCGACTACACCTACCGCGCGGGGCCGTTCGACACCGAGCGTCAGACACTCGACGTGGTGACGCCATCCGGCACACTCGCCGGCCTGGAGCTTGCGCTGCTCGGCGAGCATCAGCTCGAAAACGCCGCCGCCGCTATCGCCGCCGCGGAGACGCTGCGCGCGCGCGGTCTGCCGATCTCCGAGGGGGCCGTCCGTGAGGGACTGCGCGCCGCGCGCTGGCCCGCGCGCCTACAGGTTGTCGCTCAGCGGCCGTGGATCGTGGTGGACGGCGCGCACAACGCCGATTCCTTCGCGCGCATGCTGGCCGCGCTGCGCCGGCACTTCCCCTTCCGGCGTCTGCTGCTGGTGTTGGGCCTGATGGCCGACAAGGATGTCCCTGGCATCACCCGCGAGATTGCTGGTGCCCGCGTGAGCCAGGTATTCGCCACCAGCTGGCATCATCCACGTGCGACAACTGGCGAATCCATCGCCGCTCAGCTCGCCGAGGTGGCTCCGGAGCTGCCGGTCCGCACGTTCCTGGCGCTTGACTCCGCTCTGGCCGCCGCGCTGGCCGAGGCGCACCCAGACGATCTGATCTGCGCCTGTGGCTCGGTCGCCTTCGCGGGCGAAGCGCTGCGGTGGCTGGCCGGGCACGTCCCCGAGTCCGCGCCGCGCATCGAGATTGCCGGTGTGGATCACTGACTGGCATGCGGGCCTCGCCCGACGTCTGTAAGGCGCCCTACGATGACATAGCGCTCAACGGGCGGCTGCAGCGCGGGCTGAAGGGGGCAGACATGGTCGCATATCTCGACTGTTTCTCCGGTATCAGCGGCGATATGCTGCTTGGCGCGTTGCTCGACGCCGGCCTGGATGCCGGCGCCCTGCGCGCGGGGCTCGCTTCGCTCAACCTGCCGGGCTGGAGCCTGGAGAGCGAGCGTGTCACCAGCCACGCCATCAGCGGCACGCGCGCCGTGGTGCGCCTGGCCAGGGACGTGTCCCACCCCCACCGGCGGCTGTCCGACATCGAGTTGCTGCTCGCCGCCTCTAGCCTGCCGGAGGGCGTGAAAGCGCGTGCGAGTGCCGTGTTCGCGCGGCTGGCCGACGCCGAGGCCACAATTCACGGCACCACCTCCGCCGAGGTGACGTTCCATGAAGTCGGCGCGGTGGATTCGATTGTGGACATCGCCGGAGCGTGTCTTGGTCTGCACCTGCTCGGCATCTCAGCGCTCTACTGCTCACCGCTGCCGTTGACCTCCGGTCGTGTCAAGTCCGCGCATGGCGCGCTTCCGGTGCCATCCCCCGCCACACTCGAGCTGCTGCGCGACACCGCCGCTACGTGGGAACCCGTCCCGACGACCGGCGAGCTGGTCACGCCCACCGGAGCCGCGATACTCGCCACGCTTGCCCGGTTCGAGCAGCCCGCGCTGCGCGTCGCGCGCATCGGCTACGGCTTCGGCAGCCGCACGCTGCCCTGGGCGAACTGTCTGCGGCTCGTGCTCGGCGAGGCGCCGAACGCAGCAGCCACGGGTGAGTTCGAGCGCGACGAGGTGGTGGTGATCGAGAGCAACATTGACAACATGACCGGCGAAGCGCTGGGCTGGCTAATGGAGCGGCTGCTCGCCGCTGGCGCACTGGATGTGAGCTATGCGCCGCTCCACATGAAGAAGCAGCGCCCAGGCGTGCTGCTGAGCGTCATCGCGCGTCCCGCCGAGGCCGACGGGCTGGCCGCGCTCATCTTGCGTGAGAGCGCGACGCTTGGCGTTCGCATGCGCCACAGCAGCCGCCTCATCGCCGGCCGCCGCGAAGAGACGATCGAGACGCCACTCGGCCCTTGCCGCGTCAAGCTGAAGCTAGCGGGTGAGCGCGTGCTCGCCGCCAGCCC
>DASUBU010000198.1:0-15872 GCA_035763125.1 Ktedonobacterales bacterium | reverse complement strand
GCCTCGGGAGCACTGCCGGCGCGCACGAACGCCAGCTTCCAGGCCAGGTTCCACGCATCCTGCACGCCGCTGTTGAGGCCGCGCCCGCCAAAAGGCGACATCAGGTGCGCGGCATCGCCGAGGAAGAACACGCGGCCCAGGCTGAACTGGCTCACGGCGCGCTGCTGGTAGGCGTACGTGCTCTTCCAGACAACCTCGTACGGCCGCTCGCCGACAGTCGCCACCACCCGGCGGTGGATGGATTCCGGCGACTTCACCGCGTCAAGATCTTCGTCCGGCGCGAGCTGGTAGTCAATGCGGTAGATGCTCTCAGGCTGGGGGTGCAGCAGCACTGTGCGACCGGGATTGAATGGCGGATCGAACCAGAACCAGCGCTCGCGCGGCGTGTCGAGCTGCATCCGCACGTCGAGGATCAAAAAGTGATGGTCGCGCTTCTCGCCCGGAAATGGCAGATCGAGCAGATGCCGAATCGTGCTGTGTGGGCCGTCGCAGGCCAGCACATACGGCGCGTGCAGCGTTCGTGAGCCGTCGGGCGTCTCGGCCGTCAGCGTGACGCCGCCGTCGTCCTGGGTCATTGCCGTGACACGATGCCGCCAGCGCACCTGGCAGAGCGGCTGCGCGGCAACCGCCTCGTACTCCATCCGCTCCATTGTGTTCTGCGGGAAGTTGACGAAGCGGGGATAGCGAATGTTGGGATCGGGCGGTGCGTTGAAGGTCCTGTAAATCTCGCGCGTGCGGAAGAAGACGCGCCCTGCGAGCAGCGTCATCCCTTGCTCGGCCATCTGCTGGCCGACTGCGCTCCACGCGCCGAGGATCTCCAGTGCGTGCCGCTCGATGAAGATCGCGCGCGAGCCCTCGATGGCCGTGGACGCGTCCTCATCCAGCACCAACGATGGCACGCCGAACGAGGCAAGGCCGAGCGCGGCTGCCAGCCCAACCGGTCCCGCGCCGACGATGATGACCGGCTCACCGGATGCCGCGGCTGCTAGGGATGAGGATTGGGACGAAGCAGAGCCAGGAGATCGCGCGTCCATAGCCGGCGTCCTCCACGCGCTACTGCTGGCCGGCGCCCGTCGCGACCAGCGCCCTCCACAGCGCGGCGTCGCGCGATTCCGTCCAGATGCGCGGCCGTACGCCGGCCACGTCGTCGTACATGCGCTGCACGTTGAAGGGCAGGCAGTGGCGGAAGATTGCCCATTCGCCGAAGCGCGGGGTGAGCGCCGACTCGGCCGCGGCGTAGGCCGCCGCCACATCCTGCTCTTGCCGCACGGCCTCGCGCACCGCATCGCGCAGCGTCGTCAGGTAGGCCTCGGTGTCGTCAATCGCGCGGCCCACCTCCGGCCCGCGCACGGCAGGCCCGCGTCCCGGCACCAGCGCCTGCGCACCGAGCGCCCGCACATTGCGCAGTGTGGCCGGCCAATCGAGGATGTAGGCGTCGCCGCAATACGGCGCGGCACTGGCCTCTACCAGATCGCCGGCAAACAGCACGCGCTCAGCCGGCAGCCAGACTGCCGTGTCGCCCTCGGTGTGGGCGCGGCCCAGCCAACGCAGCTGCACCTCACGGTTGCCGAGGTCGAGGCTCATGGCGTCGGTAAAGGTGATATCGGGATGCGTCAGGCCAGGGACGGAGGCGATGTCGAGAAAGAGCCGCGGGAAGCGCCGCGCCTCGGACTCGAAATCGGCCTGGCCGCGCTCATGGATCAGATCAGCCGTGCCCTGGTGCGCGATGATGTGTTCCGCGCCGATGCCAGACGCGCCGAGTACGCGCACCGCGTGATAGTGCGTCAGCACGAGATAGCGAATCGGCTTGTCGGTGACCTGGCGGATCGCAGCAACGGTCTCGCGCGCCAGGGCCGGCGTCGCGCGCGCGTCCACCACCAACACGCCACGCTCGCCGACGATGAAGCCGGTGTTGGGGTCGCCGCCGGTGATGAGCGCGTAGACGCCCTCGGCGAGCGGCTCAACGGTCGCCGGTGTGGGCGGCGCGACCGGTGCGCCGGGATGCTCTAGCCCAGAGTCGGCCATGGCGGTTTCCTTTCACGCGGGCAGCCGGGACGTCGCAGGGTGGCGAAGTCGCTTTGCCGGCACGATGGAGCGGCGGGCGAACTGGCTTCAGGCCCAGTCTAGCCGTCGAGAGGATTGACGTCAAGTATCGCGCTGCGACTGGTCCGATCAGCCGCCGAAGGCAGCGGGGGGTGGCGGGCTTGGTGGCCGGCAGGCCGAGGAAGCGCGACCGTGGTCGCAGATCCTTGACCGCCCGTCTCTGTTTGGTGGCGGAACCACCGCGTCCTGCCCGGCGTGGCGCCGCCAGGCAGGACAGCCGCCCATACGTGTCAGCTACAGGATGTAGCGGCTCAGGTCGTCGTCGCCCAGCAGCTTTTCCAGACGCCCCTGCACGAAGGCGGCGTTCACCGTTACATTCTGGCCGGCCAGCTCTGGCGCGTCGAACGACACGTCTTCGAGTACCTTCTCCATGATCGTATGGAGCCGGCGAGCGCCGATGTTCTCGACGCGCTCGTTCATCTCGTGCGCGCAGCGCGCAATCTCGCTGATGCCGTCGTCGGTGAATTCGAGCGTCACCTGCTCGACCCCCAGGAGCGCCTGATACTGCTTGGTGAGCGCGTTCTCCGGCTGCTGCAGGATGCGGCGAAAGTCGTCCTCGCCTAGTGACGCTAGCTCAACGCGCAGCGGCAGGCGTCCCTGCAGCTCGGGGATCAGATCAGCCGGCTTGGCGCTATGAAAGGCGCCAGCGGCGATCCACAGAATGTGATCGGTCTTGATCGGGCCAAAGCGTGTCATGACGCTTGAGCCTTCGATGATCGGCAGCAAGTCGCGCTGCACCCCTTCACCAGCCACGTCTGGCCCGATGTCTACCTTGCTTCCGACGACCTTGTCAATCTCGTCGAGGAAGACGACGCCCGCCTGCTCGACACGCTGAGTGGCCTGCTCGACCACCTGTTCGTAGTCTATCAGCTTGTTGGCCTCCTCTTGTGTCAGCAGGCGCCGCGCCTCCCTCACGGAGACCTGGCGGCTGCGGCGGCGACTGCCAGGCAAGCCGCCGAGCAGATCTGGGAAGCCCTCGCCGATATCCTCGACTGGCAAGCCGGCGACGAACTCGAAGACAGACGAGAATGTGTCGTCGGGATCTAGCTCAATCTCGATGATCTGTTCCTCAAGCTCCTTGCGCGCCATCCGCTCGGCCACCTGCTTTTGCGCCTGCTTGCGCTGCCGTTTTGTGGCGGACGCATACGCACGCCGCTGCAGCGCCTTCGTTCCGGCGGGCAGCGCCGCGGCCGCGCCGTTCGTGCCGTTCGCCTCCGCCTTGGTCTCTGGCTTGGCCTCAATCTTTGCGGACCCGCTCGCACGCGAAGCCTTAGCCCCGTTCGCTCCGCTCGCCTTGGCTGCCGGCGACTCGGCCTGCTGAGATTCGAGCTCACCGGCCAGCGCTGAAGTGACGAGGATATCAATGATGCGGTTCTCGGCAGTCTTGGCAGCCTTCTCGCGCACCAAGCCGACGCGCTCTTCGTGAACCATGCCGATTGCGGCGTCCATCAGGTCGCGGATGATTGACTCCACGTCGCGGCCGACATAGCCAACCTGCGTAAACTTCGTCGCCTCCACCTTCACGAATGGCGCATCGGCCATCTTCGCCAGCCGGCGCGCAATCTCGGTCTTGCCGACGCCAGTGGGTCCGATCATCAAGATATTCTTCGGGGTAATCTCGGCCTGCAGCTCAGCTGGCAGCGCGAGCCGCCGGTAGCGATTGCGGAGCGCGATCGCTACCACGCGCTTGGCCTCGGGCTGTCCAACGATATAGCGGTCCAGCTCCCTGACGATCTGTTGGGGAGTCAGATCCCTCATGCGTCTACATCTCCTCGCCGGCGACCGGCGGCTATGCGTCTAGCGTGCGGAGTGCCGCGCCGCGCGTGTCGCGGCGGGTTCACTCGCACCGTCAGACTCAGCCGGCTGGTCGTCCAGCGTCAATAGCAGGATTCGGTCATTAGTATAAATGCACATGGAAGCGGCAATCTCCATAGCCGCGCTAGCGACCTCGGCGGCGGAGAGCGCCGTATGGCGCACGAGCGCCCGCGCGGCAGCCTGAGCGTAGCTGCCACCTGAGCCAATCGCCGCCACGCCTTCGTCTGGCTCGATCACGTCGCCATCTCCGGTTAGCACCAGCAGCTCGTCGCGGCTGGCGACGAGCAGCAACGCCTCCAGCCGGCGCAAGAACTTGTCGGTACGCCACTCTTTGGTGAGGCCCACGGCGGCGCGGCGCAGATTGCCCTGGTGCCGCTCGAGCATGCTCTCGAACTTATCAAAGAGCGTCAGCGCGTCGGCGGTCGAACCGGCGAAGCCGGCCAAGACCTGCCCGTTATGCAGGCGACGGATCTTGCGCGCGGTGTGCTTCATCACTACGTCGCCGACCGTCACCTGGCCGTCTCCCGCCATCGCCACCTCGCCGTCGCGGCGCACCGCGATGATGGTAGTGGCGTGCAGATCGCCGGTTACTCTCTGTGTCATGGGAATGCCTTTGCATGGAATTGGAATACGCAAGCCACTCACGCATACCGCATGCCGGATTCTGTGGCGCTGGCCAGCACAGTCGCAGCATCAGCCATACGTCGCGGCAGTCCAGCGCCGCGGCGCGCCTCGCTGAGAGCGTAGCACAACAATCGAGCCAAACCCAGCATCATCCAGCAATACGACCAGCTAGCTAGCGGACTCCGCGCGATTGGTTCGGCGTGTGGCGGAGGTGCCCGCACGTGAGGAAGTGCGGGCAGCACTCGTGGTACGCGTGCGAGTCCGGCTGGCCGTGCTAGACGTGCGGGCACGGGTCGCTGTGGCTGAGGCGCCGGCTGTCGAGCGGCGTTTCGTCGCCGTTGTACGGCTGCGCGTGGCGGTGCGGCGGGCAGGGCTGGCGCCATTCTCAGCACCAGCCCCATCGGCGGCAGCGCTCGCCCGCCGTGTGCGGCGCGCGCTGGCAGCCTGCGCCGCCTCGCGACCAGGCATACGGTGGCCGACGACCGCCGGCTGTCCCTCGGTCGCCCCGCGCACCTCGGCGCCACACTGCCAGCAGATGGCCTCGCTGCGCCCATTGCCTAGCGTCAGCAGCCCACCGCACTCCGGGCATGGCTCTGCGAGCGGACGGTCCCAGACGGCGAACGTGCAGGTGGGGTAATTGGCGCAGCCGTAGAAGACCTTCGCCGACTTGCGCGATTTGCGCTCCACCAGCTCGCCGCCACAGTCGGGGCAGAGCGCGCCAGTCTTGATCATAAACGGCTTCTTGAAGTCGCACTCGGGGTATCCCGAGCACGAGATGAAGCGCCCAAAGCGGCCGGAGCGGATCAACAAGGGCTTGCCGCACTGTGGGCAGGTCTCGTTGGCCTCCTCCACCGGCTTCTGGACACGATCCATCTCGGTCTCGGCCTTGGCCAGCTCTTCTTTGAGCGCATCGTAGAAGTCGCGCAGGAACGCGGTCCACTCGCGCTCTCCGCTCTCGACCTCGTCAAGCCGGTGCTCCATCTCGGCCGTGAAGTTGATGTCCACGATCTCGGGGAAGTGCTTGATCATCAGCTCGTTGACCGTCTCGCCCAGCCAGGTTGGCACAAAGCGGCGATCCTGCTGCTCGACGTAGCCGCGGTCCTGAATGGTGCTGACGATCGGCACGTAGGTGCTGGGACGCCCGATGCCGCGCTCCTCCAGCTCCTTGATGAGGCTCGCCTCCGTGAAGCGTGCCGGTGGCTGCGTGAAGTGCTGGTCGGGGGTCAGCTTGCGCAGGTCGAGCGGCTCGCCCGCGGCCAGCGGCGGGAGCAGGGTGCCATCTTCCTCGCGCGGCCAGACGGCGTAGAAGCCAGGGAACTTGAGTGTCGAGCCAGTGGCGCGGAAGAGATAGCCCGCCGCGCCGATATCCACACGAGTGGTGTCGAAGACGGCCGGCGCCATGAAGGCGGCCACAAAGCGGCGCCAGACCAATTGGTAGAGCCTGAACTGGTCAGGGCTGAGATAGGGCTTGACCTGATCGGGGGTGAGCGTCACGTCGGTCGGGCGAATCGCCTCGTGCGCATCCTGGACGTTGGCGCCAGGCTTGGGCTTGGCCGTGCGGCCCGGCCCGACGTAGTCCTTGCCGAACTGCGCGGCGACATACTGCTTGACGGCCGCCTGCGCCTCGGTCGAGATGCGTGTCGAGTCAGTGCGCATATAGGTGATGAGGCCCTGGTGGCCCGCAGCGCCCAGCGCGATGCCTTCGTAGAGGTCCTGGGCCACGCTCATCGTCTTCTTGGGCTTGAAGCGCAGCCGCACCGAGGCGTCCTGTTGGAGCGCGCTGGTGTTATAGGGGAGGAACGGCTGGCGGCGCAGCTCTTTCTGCTCGACGCGCGCCACAACATAGGCCGCGCCCTGTAGGTCGCGCAGAATCGCCTGGGCCTGCGCTTCGTCGCTGACGCGGAACTTGGTCTTTGCCCGCTCGCCGTTGTTGGCGCCAGCCCCGTTCTTGCCGGCGGTCGCCTCGTCGACGCCGTCATCCTCCTCGGCGGCACTCTCGCTCTGCCCTTGCCGGCCGATCAGTTGCGCCTGGAAGGTCTCCGTCTGCTGGCGCTTGCTGAGCGTGGCGGTGATGGACCAGTATTCCTCGGGCACGAAGGCGCGAATCTCACCTTCGCGCTCACAGATCAGTCGCAACGCGACCGACTGCACGCGGCCGGCGCTGGTTCCGCGCTGCACGCGCCGCCACAGCAGCGGGCTGATCTTGTAGCCGACCAGCCGGTCGAGCACGCGGCGCGCCTGCTGTGCGTTGAAGAGATCCTCGTCAATCGTGCGTGGATGCGCAATGGCATCTTGCACCGCGCGCTTGGTGATCTCGTTGAAGACGGCGCGGCGTGGCGAGCGCAACGCGAGCATCTTCTTCAGCGACCACGCGATGAACTCGCCCTCGCGATCAGGGTCGGGCGCGAGATAGACGGTCTCGGCCTTCTTGCTGGCCTCTTTGAGCTGCTTGAGAAGGGCATCCTTCTTCTCGATCACCACATAGCTGGGCTCGAAGTTGCGGCGCGTGTCCACGCCGATGCCCTTCTTGGGCAGGTCAATGATGTGGCCCATCGAGGCGCGCACCTCGAAGTCGCTGCCCAAGAACTTCTCTATGGTCTTCGCCTTGGCAGGCGATTCGACAATGACCAGATTCTTCGCCATCCTGCGGTCCACCCCTCGTTACTCTATTCGTTCTCGCCGCGCCGCCGCGAAGTGGCAGCGCCCTGGCGCGATCCCCGTGCACTCTCATATACGAAGTACGTGGCAGGTGCAGCAGACGATTGACCGCTGCCGCCATCCCACAATGCGTGCCACACCTCAACGGCCGAGCGCAGCTTTCCTCGCCCACCGGCCGCGAGCATTGCGCACGCCGCACAGTATGTCACAGTGCTGCAAGGGTGCAGATGGCGATCGAGGCCGCCATGTCACATCAGGCCGATCCGCGGCACCGCAGAAAGAGCATAGCATGGGGCCGTCGCGCATTCTATCCCTGGGACGTATGGCACGGTGCACTCCTAGTCGCCTTGTTGCGCGGGCAACACGTCGAGAGCGGCCCATGCGCGGGAACCGCTCTCGTCCTTGTCGTTGATCTGAGGGCGCAGGGTCGCTACCCCTGGCCGCGCAGCTCGCGCTCGCGCGCATCGGCCTTGCGGTGCAGCTCCTCCTGCAAGCGCGCGCGCACCGGCTCGGCATCCGCGTCGGGTTCGATCAGCTCCTCGGCGGAGGTTTCCTCCACCACTTTGCCATCAATCACGATCTGGCGCGTCACGCGCACTCGTCGCAGCTTGTGCGGAGCTGGTGGGGCAGATGGAGCTGGCGGCTGCGCATTACGCTCGCCGGCAAGCTCGGCCGCACCCATGCCGGCGCCTACAGCAGCCATACCGGCCAGCGGCAGCGACTGGGTCTGGTCATCGGCCTGCTCTGTGGCTGACTCCGGCGCGGAGGGAGCCCCCGGTGTCGGCCAGACAGGAGGGCCAGCGGGCGCGGTGGCAGCATCGTCCTGGAGGGCAACAGGTGGCGCGGAGTGCTGCGTCGGCGCATCCCAGGTGGGGGCAGGCGCAGGCTCCGGCGCGGGTTCGGCGGCCTGTGTGGCAGCCTCTGGCACGAGGAAGAGCAGCGCATCGTCGGCCACCGACGCCGACGGATCGCCGTAGGGATGGGTCTGTGCTCCGCCGCTCGCGCTGGCTGGCGCCGAGGGGTCGCCGCTTGCCGTGGCCCGCGCCAGATCTTCAGGCAGCACAACGCGTTGGGGCGCCGTGTTCTCCATGCCGACATCCGCGACCGGCGCTTCGGTGACATCGCCGCCCAGGTCGGTCACATCAAGCTTGCGTGCTGGAGGGGCAGGCGCATTGCCAGACGCGGGAAGGTGGGGCGACGGCCAGGTGGCGGCGGCAGCCTCGTTCGACTCCGTGGGCACCTCCCAGGTCGGGGGCGCGGCCGTCACTGCTGGCGCTTCCCAGACAGGCGGCGCAGCCGATGCATCGGGCGCTGACGCGGCTGGCATGGTATCGTCCGGCTCGGCCTGCGCCGCCGCGACGGGCTCGGCGCTGGCAGATGCGGCCGCGGAGGGTAGCGCCGGCTCGTACGTTTTGATCGTCTCGACGCTGTCGGTGACACTGGTGGGGGTCTGCTCGTGGCGAGCGGTGACGGTCTCCTGCACCTGCGGCCCATAGCCGGCGATCGGCACGCTCTCCGTCTGCTCCGTCGTCTCGGGCGAACCGCCAAGCTGCGCCTGCCCCGGCACGCTCTCCGACACCTGCGTGACGGTCGTGGCGCGGTACTCGGCCTCCGTTTCAGGCTGGCGGCTCGCCAACGCGGCTGTCCCGGCTGCCCCGCTGGTCGCCGTCGCCGCGTCGTGCTCGACGCGCTCAAGTGTCGCGCGCGCTTGGCGCTCGACCGACGGATCGGCCAGCATAGCGCGGGCGATCAGATCCTCGGCAAGCTTGAGATTGCGCTGGTAGACCTGATCGTCAATGCGAAAGAGATCAATGATGGCCCAGACCAGCCCGATCAGCAGCAGCGGAATAGCGACGATAGCTAGCGTTGCGGGCTTGACATCGAGAGCCAAGCCGCCAATGACGATCACGACCGCCACGACCGGCAGCACCAGATGCAGCAGACCGCTGCCAAACTGGCGGAGGTAAAAGCGGTGTGCCCCAAGAATGCCAGCGAAAAAGCACAACAGGAAGGCGGTCGTGTCGTGTTCGGCGCGCCGCCGATATTCCTTGGCGATCGCCCGCTGTTGTTCTGGAGCGAGGTGCGCCGCCAGACGCGAAATGTCCACGCTCATAATTGGATATACTCCCTTCGATCCGCGCGCTCGGCCTCCACCCGCCATGCCGCATTCATGCCGCCGATGTCAGCCAACCATGCGAGAAGGCACGCGTAGGCGCCGAGTCCGCCTCAACCGCGCTACTCTAGCATAGCGGCGGAGTGGCGTCAATTTCGATAGGCTTGCTCGTTTGCTTCGGACCAGGGCCTGTAGGCACGCTCAGCCCGGCCACTTGACTCTGGCGCATCTTGCGACTAGCATGCGAGTGGGGATAGCGCCGGGCACAGCGCGAGGATGAGCGGAGCGAGCAGAAAAGATGCAGTGGTCCACGCCGACCGGCTGGCCGCAGGGAGCGGGAGCGCGGATGTCGAGCGATACGCAGACGGGTGAGCTTGCGATACGCACGCAAGCCCTGACACAGCGGCTGCACGAAATCGAGGACGCCCTAAGTGTGCAAGAATGGTGGCTGCTAGGACGTGAGCTGCCTGAGGCGCGACTGCTCTCGGAGATTTCGAGCCTGCTGGCCGTGGCGCGTGCCGAGCTGGAGACGGTATTGAACCAGGTCTTCGGCACCGCCGCCCCATACGGAGACAGCGCCGATCAGGCGCCAGAAGGGCTTGCCGACGCCGGGTTGGCGCACGACGCGGCCTGGCATGCCCAACAGCGCCAGCAGGCGCTTGGCCTGCTACGCACCATCGCTCTTGCCCTGCCGCCAATGCTCCAGTACGCGCAGATGCTGCGCCAATATGCCGAGCGCTTCGGCCTGCCATCTGCCGCCATAGACGGCTTTGGCATCGTTTCTGATAGACTCAACGAGATTGGCGAGGCCCTGCGCGAGCCGCCGCGCTAGGCGGACCACCAGCAGGCACCAGCAGGCAAATCTAACGGCGCGCATCCGACAGAATACGAGTCACAACACTTGACGTGTCTCCGCGTATAAGATATAACTCGATATATCGAGAACGTGCGGGGAGCCAACGTGGCCCGCACAAGTATGAGCGACGGAGGTGAGAGTACCCTCCGCGAGAGGAGACGACAGTGTTTGGTCCAGATGACCAGGGGCCGCGCTTCGCGTTCGCGGGCGGCCCGATGGGTGGCGCCGATGACGAGTCCTGGCAGCCGTGGGCACACGAGCCGCACGGCCCGCACGGCCCACACGGCTTCGGCCCGTTCCCAGGCGGCCCCTTCTTCGGGCCGCGCATGCTGCGGCATTTCGCGCGCCGCTTCGGCTTTGGCCCTGGTGGCTTTGGGCCAGGCGGCTTCGGGCCAGGCGGGCCGCGCATGTTCGGCCGGGGCGACCTCAAGTACGCGCTGCTCGACCTGCTGCAGGAACGGCCCAAGCACGGCTATGAGATGATCAAAGAGATCGAAGACCGCTCTGGCGGATTCTACTCGCCCAGCGCTGGCGCGATCTATCCGACGTTGCAGCTGCTCGAAGATCGCGGCTGGGTGACGGTTCAGACAGCCGACGGCAAGAAGGTCTTTGCCATCAACGACGCGGGGCGCCAGGCGCTCAAGGAGCATCGCGAGCGGGCGGAGGCGGCGGGTGGCCCTGGCGCGGCGGGGCCGTGGGCCTGGGGACGGCACCATCACGAGCACGGCCCGTTTGGCCGTCACGCACGGCCCGAGCTGCGGGCGCTGCGCGACGAGGGCATGCAGGTGGCGCGGCTGATGCGTGCGGCAGTGCTGGCCTCGGATGGTGATCCAGAGCGACTGGCGCGCCTGCGGACCATCGTCACGCGCACCAAGAGCGAGCTGGAGGCGTTCCTCGGCCAGGCGCCGTCAGGCTCCTCCGCCGCGGGCGACGAGGCAGGCGGGGGCAGAGGCGCGAGCGGTCCCGTCGAGCAGGTCTAGCGCGACGGAGCCCGGTCTGAGAGCTATCGGGTGCGCGAAGGGGGAATGCCTCTTGCGCACCCTGGCCTATGGTGTCGCCGCTGGCGAATCGGCCAGTGCCGGACTGCCCGTTCGGCCAGGGCTCGCGAGCGGGAAAGACCGCTATACTCAGTGAGGTCACGCGCACAGGATGTCGCGCGGCGTTGTGCCGAGTCGGTGGCGTATCCGCCAGGCCTTGGCGTCGGTGGCGTAGCTGCCAGGCCTTGGCCCACCCCAATGGGCGCCGGCATGTTGCCGTGCCACGATTCCTAATCCCTACGACAACCAGCAGCAGCACGACTGAAGACAGGCGGATTGCCAAGATGACGGCAGCCGATGAGTGGTGAGCGAACATGATGATGCATGGGGCCGGCTCCGGCGGTGGCGGACGCATGGGTCGCTTGACGCGGACGACGGAGAAGCCGTCGCGCAAAGCCGACGCGCGCACGGTGCGTCGTGTGGCACAGGCTTTCCGACCGTACTACAAGCAGATGCTGATCGTGTTGCTGGCGATCATCTTCGTCAGCGCGCTGGGGGTCGTCAACCCCTACATGCTCAAGCTCAGCATCTCGGTCGGCTTCTTTCAGCGCCGGCTCGACCTGCTAGCGATCTTCGTCGCCATCATGATCGTGACACCCATTGTCAGCAGCCTGATCGGCGTCGGCCAGACCTACCTCAACACCGTCATCGGCCAGCGCGTGATGCGCGACCTGCGCAATCAGCTCTACACGCACCTGCAGCGCATGCCGCTCAAGTTCTTCACCGACACGCGCACCGGCGAGATCCAGTCGCGACTCTCCAACGACGTCGGCGGCGTGCAGACTGTCGTCACGCAGACCGCCACCTCGGTGGTCTCAAACTTCACTATCGCCGTCTCCACCATCGTTGGCATGCTCTTCCTCTCGTGGCAGCTCACCGTGCTCTCACTGGGGCTTCTGCCGCTCTTCCTCTGGCTGACGTATCGCGTCGGCAACGTGCGGCGCGAGCTTTCCAAGAGCACGCAGGTCTCGCTGGCCGATCTGTCAGCAATGGTGGAGGAGACGCTCTCGGTGAGCGGCGTGCTGCTGACCAAGACCTTCGGCCGGCAGCGCCAGCAGACCGAGCGCTTCAATCGCGAGAACGAGCGGCTGGTGGACCTGGAGATCCGGCAGCAGATGCTCGGCCGCTGGTTCTTCAGCTTCGTCTCGACCTTTTTCTCCATTACGCCAGCGCTGGTCTACATGCTGGCGGGCTGGCTGCTCTTCGGTGGCGGGCACCAGCCGACGCCAGCGCAGATCGCCGATACCGTCGGTACGCTGGTCGCCTTCACGACGCTGCAGAGCCGGCTGTTCTTCCCGATCGGCCAACTGCTGAACGTGCAGGTGGAGCTGCAAGGCGCGCTGGCGCTCTTCGACCGCATCTTCGAGTACCTCGACATGCCGCACGAGATCGTAGACAAGCCCGGTGCGCTCGCGTTGGGACATGCAGAGGGCGAGACAGGTCTCGCCACTACGGCGTTGACGAGCACTGTGCGTGGCGAGGTGAGCTTCGACCACGTGACGTTCCGCTACAGCCAGGACCTTGCCCGCCCCACACTGGACGACGTCTCGTTCACCGCCGGGCAGGGGCAGCTCGTCGCGCTGGTGGGACCTAGCGGCGCGGGCAAGACGACGATCACCTACCTCATCCCGCGGCTGTGGGATGCGGATGCGGGCGCTGTGCGCATTGACGGTCACGACGTGCGCGACGTGACGCTGGAGAGCCTGGCAGAGGCGATCGGCGTGGTGACGCAGGAGACCTATCTCTTCCACTCGACGGTGCGCGAGAACCTGCGCTACGCCAAGCCTGACGCCACCGACGCCGAGCTGGAGGCGGCGGCGCGGGCAGCGGCGATCCATGAGCGTATTGCAGAGTTGCCCGACGGCTATGACACAGTGGTTGGCGAGCGCGGCTATAAGCTCTCTGGAGGCGAGAAGCAGCGCATCGCCATCGCGCGCGTGATCCTGAAAGATCCGCGCATCCTGATTCTGGACGAAGCTACCAGCGCGCTCGATACGCACTCCGAGCGACTGATCCAGGCGGCGCTGGACCGCGTGATGCAGGGACGCACGACAATCGCCATCGCCCACCGCCTCTCGACGATCCTCGCCGCCGATCAGATTCTCGTCGTGGACGCGGGGCGTATCGTGGAGCGCGGCACGCACGCCGAGCTGCTGGCGCACAGCGGCCTCTATGCGCGGCTCTACAACGAGCAGTTCCAGACGCTGCCAGCACCATCCGACGAGAAGATGAGCGACGGCGCCGAGATGTCGAGCGCCATCGAGGCACCGGATGCAGCACTGGAAGGCCTGCGCACGCTAGTGGTGGAGTAGCTGCGACCTTTCAGAACACCATTGGTGCGATCCAGGCGTAGACCCACTCTGGGTGCGGCGCCACGGGGGGCGCAGCGGCTACATCGGGCATGCATGGGCGTCCACCGAACGCCCGTACGACAGACTGCGCTTCGGCCAGATCGAGTCGCATAATGAGATCGTCCTGTACGACGTGCATACCGATGGCGCGCAACAGCGCCAATGCGTCGCCGTTGCTGCCCGGCAGGTTGACCGTTAGCCGCCAGCCTTCCTCGCCGTCCGGCGGCACCGCGGCCCGCCAGGGTTCATCCTCGCCCAGCGCGCAGTCCAGCAACGCGGCGGACGTCGCCTGGTCGCGCGCCACCCACGGCCCGACACGCAGGCCCTCGCGCGGCGCCTCGATCGCGCGGGCAATCAGATAGCCGGCAACCTCACGTTGTGCATCGCTGGCGAGATAGAGTCTGGCGCCAGGCTCTTCCAGCTCTCGGGCCAGCAGGCCCATGCGGTCGCCGCCGAATGCGTGCGCGTCCAGCCACGCCACGCGGGCGAGCTCCTTCGGCGCTGCGCACTCGGCGCGCACAGTACCGGCGAGTCGGCGCAGCTCAGCGCGTCGCACCTCGGCCAGCGGCGCCCAGGCGTAGTACGACGTATCCACGCCGACGAAGCCCATCTTGGTGTAGAGCGGACGTCCCTGGCGCGTAGCGTCCAGCAGCACCCAGCGCACCCCGCGCTCACGCATCCACGCCACGGCGGCGTCCATCACCACGTGGCTCAGGCCTCGGCCGCGATAGTCCTCGCGCACGATGACGTTGCCAACCACGCCGACCGGGCCAGCGGCCAGCGCCGAGGTCGTGGCAATGGGCGCTTGGGGCGTCGCGCTGGCGGGATCGAGTGCGCCTTCGCGCAGCACGAAGATCATGCCGCCCTCCCACTTCATCAGCGCGCGCAGCAACGGTAAGCTCGGATGCCAGCCCTGCTTGATACGCTCAGTGCCCAGCGCCGCCAGATCTCGCTCCGTCGCCGCTTCGATCGGATACGCCACCGCCACAGACTCCTCCCGCCGCTCATCTCGTCTCCGCGCCCTGCGTGGCGCTCTCGTAACCATCATAGCACTGCTTCATGAGGGGCACTGATTGCCCGCTATCGCCCTCCGTTTGCCGCTGCCTGGCCACCCGCGAGTCGCGGGCAGCGCCATCCAGGTCCGGTGCTATACTATCGGGTGGCCGCGCGGTTCCTGGGCGGTTCCTGGCGTGAGACGCGGTCGGAGGGGAAGTCGTTATGCGTTCGTGGTCCGCACCGGCGCCTCCGCCGACCGTCTGGGGTCGCCACCGGCTCGACTGGGGCGCCCGCACGCACGTGATGGGCATCCTCAACATCACGCCTGACTCGTTCTCGCTGGATGGCTTCATATTGGAAGGCGCCACACGCGAGCAGATCGTCGCGGCGGCATTGGAGCGCGCTCAACGCATGGTGGCGGACGGCGCACGGCTGATTGACGTGGGTGGCGAGTCCACGCGGCCCAGCACCTCCGGCCAACCGCCACTGGACCCAGCCATGGAGCGCGAGCGCGTGCTGCCCGTGATCGCTGCGCTGGCCGCTGCGCTGCCGGCCGAGACGATCATCTCGATAGACACCTACCACGCGGAGACCGCCTCCGCCGCACTGGATGCTGGCGCAGCCATGGTCAACGACGTGTGGGGCCTGCGCGCCGACCCCGCGATGGCGGCGCTGGTTGCCGAGCGCGGCGTGCCGGTGGTGCTGATGAGCAATCTGCGCGGCGAGGCCCGCCATGAGCCACTGGGCGACGTCACGCGCATGCTGGCGCGCAGCCTGGAGCTCGCCTATGCCGCCGGCATCCCCGACGAGCGCATCATCCTCGATCCAGGTATGGGCTTTGGGCTGGTTGGCGCGGAGAACCTGCGCGTGCTGGCGCGACTGGGCGAGCTGCGCGCCTTTGGCCGGCCGTTGCTGGTGGGCGTCTCGCGCAAGTCGCACATTGGCCAGGTGCTCGGCGTACCAGTTCAGGATCGCCTGGAAGGCACCGCAGCAGAGGTAGCGTTGAGCATCGCGCAAGGCGCCGATATCGTTCGCGTGCACGATGTGCAGGCGATGGCGCGCGTGGCGAAGATGGCCGACGCGGTGATCCGTGGCTGGGACGAGATGGAGGAGGAGGCGCGCGCATGAGCCAGGAGGCGGGCGATATTTCCGCGTATTGTGCGGAGTTGGACTGGATTTACGGCTTCAGCAACACCGAGCGCACGGGCGTCTTCGTCCGTGACCGCGAGGACAATCTGGCGCGCGAGCGGGCCCTGCTCGGCGCGCTCGGCAATCCACATCAGGCGTATGGCATAACGCACGTGGCGGGCACCAAGGGC
>DASUBU010000197.1:0-13424 GCA_035763125.1 Ktedonobacterales bacterium | reverse complement strand
TTGCGCCCATTAGCTCGGCGCGATTGGCTCGGCAATGCCGTCGTCTGGCTCGGATCGCTCTTACTCGCCCTCAGACCACCAAAGGATCTCTCAGACCTGGTCATCACCATTGAGGCAGAGGACCGGCACGACTTTAAAGATCGCCTGGCTGAGATTAGCGCGCCGACGCTGGTGATCGCGGGCGATAAAGACCCGTTCTACAGTGAGGCATTGTTCCGTGAGACGGCCTCAGGAATCCCACATGCCCGGCTTATCCTCTACGCAGGGATGGGCCATCCCGCCGCTGGGACGCAGTTCGAGCAAGATGTCCTCCGCTTCTTGATGGCGGAGACGCCCGCAGCACATGAGATCCGCGCCCTAGGCACAGCGCGGGCGAGGTGACCCACTAGCCTTGACATAGGTACGAAAGCGCGGTATCGTTTACTATATTCCCATATGCGAATATAGTTGAAATAGCAGTCGCGGAGTGCGGAATATGGAAGGCGAGCTCGAACGCGAGCGCCTGCTCAACCGGCTGAGCCGCCAGGGCACGCTCGCCGGCATGCGCGCACGTTAAGCTGCGGGCCAGCATCGAGCGAACGACGTAAAATCGAACGGGCGCGGCGACGCCTCGCCACAGCAACACCGCGGGCGGCACCTGCCGCCGGGAAGGGAACCACTGTGAGAACGGTCACCGACTATGGCTTCGGAACAACGTTACACGCCTCATACGACGAGGCGGTCGCAGCCGTCAAGGATGCCCTGAAAGCTGAAGGGTTCGGCGTCCTGAGCGAGATCAACGTCAAGCAGACCCTCAAAGACAAGCTGGGCGTGGAGATGGCGCCCTATGTGATCCTGGGCGCATGCAATCCGCCGCTCGCTCACCGCTCCCTGACGGCCGAGCCGGAGATCGGCCTGCTACTGCCGTGCAACGTAGTGGTCCGCGCCGAGGGCGAGCGCACGCGGGTGGACGTCGCCGACCCGGTGGCGATGCTCGGCATCGTCGGCAATCCGGAACTGGATGCCGTCGCCGCCGAGGCGAAGCAGCGGCTCCAGCGTGTTGTGGCGGCGCTCAGCCAGCATGAGGGCTAGAGCGACTCGCAGCACAGTGACCGCCGAGGATCAAGTCCGAGATCCTCTCGCCATTAGGCTGCTCATTGGCTGGCGATCTGGCAAGCGGCACAATCGCCTGTTCTAGCCGCGACGATGCCGTAAGGAGACAAATCATCGTGCACGTGCTGCTTGCTGTGCTGCTCGGCACGGTGATCGGGCTATCGCTCGGGGCCATCGGTGGGGGCGGCTCAATCCTGACTGTCCCCATCCTGGTCTATGTTATCGGCCAGGATGCCCACATGGCGACGGCCACCTCGCTGGCAATCGTCGGCGCGACGGCGCTGGCGGGCGCGATTCCCCACTGGCGCGCAGGGCGTGTCTCGCTGACCACGGCGCTGCCTTTCGGAGCGGCCGGCATTGGCGGCGCATTCGTGGGTGCCTGGGCCAACCATCTCGTGCCCGGCTGGCTGATCCTTGGGCTGTTCGGCGTCTTGATGCTCGTCGTCGCCGCGCGCATGTTCTTCTCGAAGCGCGGCCCAGTCAAGCGTAAGGCATCCGCGGGAAGCGGCTGGCTCCATTGGGTACGCATCGTTGGCGCGGGGCTGATCGTCGGCGTCATGACTGGCTTCTTTGGCGTCGGTGGCGGCTTCCTGATCGTCCCAGCGCTCGTGCTGGTGCTGGGGTTGAGTATGCGCGAAGCAGTGGGAACTTCTCTGGTCGTGATCGCCATCAACTCGGTGTCGGGCCTGCTCGCTCACTTGCGCTATGGCGGGCTCGACCTGGCCACACTGGGCCTGTTCGTCGCGGGGGGCACACTGGGCGCGCTCGCCGGGGCGCTCGTCTCGGGGCGGCTGGACGAACAGCGGCTTCAACGCGGCTTCGCAGTCTTCATCGCCCTCGTCGGCGTCTGGCTGATCGCGCGCAATCTCGTTCCTGCCCTGCTGGTGTGATGATTGCGACATAAGAGGCGAGAGGCCCTAGCAGAGGGCCGAGATTGCGCGCGGCAGGCTCCGTTGAGGCGACGACCTTCGATGGGCACTGATGGGCAAGCTGCGCACATTCTGGGACAGTCTGGCATATTCTTGGCACACTTAGTGAGAGCGGAGCGCAGGCGACAACGCATTTCGGCGTGACGGATGGCCGCCCGCGCCCGCCACTACAGGGCTTGCACGCCCGCCTATTCGCTCACAGGGGGCGCCGATCATGAGTGATGCGCAAGCTGCCGCCAATTCCACGCTCGACTCACTCGAGCAGGGCACTCGCAACGAGGGCTGGCCGGCACTGCCGCTTGCGGCCTGGCAGGATACGTACGACACACTGCACATGTGGACGCAAGTCGTCGGCAAAGTGCGACTGGCGCTCAGCCCGCCTCTCAATCACTGGTGGCAGGTGACGCTCTACGTCACACCGCGCGGCCTGACAACCTCGACCATTCCGTACGGCACGCGCAGCTTCGAGGTCACGTTCGATTTCCTTGACCACAATCTCTGGGTCGAGACGAGCGAAGGCGCTCGCCGGGGGCTGGCGCTCTACCCTCGCTCCGTCGCCGACTTTTATCGGGCATTCATGGCGATCCTGCGCTCGCTCGGCATTGAGGTGAGGATCAACCCGCTGCCGCAGGAGGTGCGGAACCCCATCCCGTTTAATGAGGACGACCAGCACGCGTCCTATGATGCCGCCAGTGCAGAGAGGTGGTGGCGCATCATGCTCCAGTCGGCGCGGGTGCTCGAACAGTTGCGCGCGCGCTTCATCGGCAAGTGCAGCCCCGTGCAGTTCTTCTGGGGCAGCTTCGATCTGGCGGTGTCGCGCTTCTCGGGTCGGCGCGCGCCCGAGCGGCCGGGTGCCGACCGCATCAACCGCGAGGCCTATTCGCACGAAGTGAGCAGCTGCGGCTTCTGGCCTGGCACGCCCGGCGGCCCCATTCAGGAGCCAGCTTACTATGCGTATATGGCGCCAGAACCGGCTGGCTACGCCGAGGCCGCTGTCCTGCCGGGCGCTGCGCTGTACAGCCGTGAGCTTGGCGAATTCATCCTGCCCTACGATTCCGTGCGCACGGCGGCTGACTCGGATGCCATGCTGCTGGACTTCGTCCAAAGCACGTACGAGGCTGGCGCGAATCTCGCGGGGTGGGATCGGACGGCACTGGAGCGCTGAGATGTTGGCGTTCTGGACGCGCGAAGATCCTTTTACCTTCTGATGGGCGGAGGGCGCCGTTGTGGAGCACGTGGAGCTCTGGTTCGCGATTGTCGCGTTTGTGCTCACCGCGGCTGCCCTGGCCTCGGGCGTTGTGGACCGCATCCCGCTTTCGCTGCCCATCATCTTTCTCGTGCTGGGGCTGGTACTAGGATCCGGCGTGCTCGGCATCGCGCGGATCGGGCCAAGCGACCCAGCACTGGAGGCAGTGGCGACGCTGAACCTGGCACTGGTCCTCTTTCTGGACGCCGCGCGCTTCGACGTTAACGAGCTGCGGCGCGAGTGGCGTGTCCCGCTGCGCGACCTTGGGCCGGGCACGCTGCTGACCATTGTAGGGATCGCGGTCGCGGCGGGGCTGCTGCTGCACACTTCCCCGCTCCAGTCGGTGCTGCTTGGCGCCGTCCTAGCCTCCACCGACCCGATTGTGCTACGCGATGTGGTGCGCGACGCGCGTGTTCCCCGCCCAGTGCGCAGAACGCTCACCATCGAGGCCGGCACCAACGACATCATCGTGCTGCCCATCGTGCTGATCGCCATCGAGCTCTCGCTGGCTCCGGCAGGCGGAGTCGGCCAGTGGCTTGGCTTCCTGGCGCGCCTGCTAGTGCTGAGCCCGCTGGTGGGGCTGATCGTCGGCGGCGCAGGCGCATGGATGATGGGCAAGGCCGACGCGCGCTATTCCATCCGGCAAGAATATCAGGCGCTGTATGGCATCGGGCTCGTATTGGCTTCCTACACCGCGGCGCAGGTGGTGGGGGGCGATGGGTTTCTCGCCGCCTTTTTCGCCGGGCTGGCGGTCGTGGTCTTCGATGTGACACTTTGCGACTGCTTCATGGCATATGGCGAAGTGACGGTGGAGATGGCGATGCTGCTCGCCTTTGTCCTCTTCGGCGCCGTGCTGGGGCCACTCTTTGGCACGATCCCCTTCGGGCTGGCGCTGGTGCTCGCCATCGTCGCGATCGTCGTGGTGCGTCCTATTTCCATCACCCTCGCCTTGCTGCGGGCGACAATTAGCCCGGAGGCCCGCGCGTTCATCGCGTGGTTTGGGCCGCGTGGACTTTCCGCGTTGTTGCTGGCGCTGCTCGCGGTGAAGGCGGAAGCGCCACAAGCGACACAGCTCCTGGCGGTCACCGGGGTGGTGGTGCTCGTGTCGGTGCTCGTGCATGGCGTGACGGCTACGCCTGCTTCACGCTGGTACGGCCAGCGGGTGGCGCAGGCCTACGTGGTGCCGCCGGAAGAACGCGAGAGCGACGCTGCCGGTCTCTTCCGCGAGGAAGCAGCGGAAGTGCCGCGTGTCACGCCGGAAGAGCTGCGGGCGTGGCTGGCTGGGCCACAGCCGCCGATCGTGCTGGATGTGCGTGCCAGACGGCCATATGCGGAAGCCGAGGGGCAGATCCCAGGCAGCGTACGTGTGCCTCCCGATCAGGTGCGTGAATGGGCCGAACACGCAGGCGCGGCGGCGAAGGACCGTACGGTCGTCGCCTATTGCACCTGACACGAAGAAGCCACCAGCGCCCGTGCGGCGCGTCAGCTCCGTGAGATGGGCTTCGATGCCCGCGCGCTCGCAGGCGGGTACTCCGCCTGGAAGCACGCGTTCGCCGTCGAGCCAAGAGCGCGCGCTGCCACCGCGCCATAGCCGTTCGCCGGTGCACCGCCGCGCAACTTGCTCATCGCTATGGACAGCCAGCCCGCACTACGTCCTATAACTTCATTGGCGTCATGAGCGGCCGTTACTGTGCACGTAAAGGAGGTCTCCATGGCTGAGCTGCCGCGTCTGGCGATGTACGCCGACCTGGCTTGCCCGTATGCGTATATCGCTGCCTACCGCCTGCGTAAGCTGCGTGATGAGTATCGCGGACAGCTGATCGTCGAGCACAAAAGCCTGGCGTTGGAGTACGTCAACCGACAGCCGACCCCCAAGCGCGTGCTGGATAGCGAGTGCCCCATCCTGATGCTGGCAGAGCCGGAGCTGCCGTGGGAGCCGTGGCACGCAGCGCTCGCTGAATGGCCGGTGACGATCTGGCCGGCGTTCGAGGCGGTAAAGTGCGCCGAGCGACAAGGCCCGGAGCTGGCAGACGAGCTGGACTGGGCAATCCGCACCGCGTTCTTTGCCGAGAGCCGCTGCATCTCGATGCGCCATGTCCTCCTCGAGCTCGCCGAGCAGATTGGGCTGGCGATGGACCGCTTCGCCCAGGATTTCGACAGCGGCCAGATGAAAGCGCTGGCGGTGCAGGAGGCACGCGACGGTTGGGAGCGCCTGAACGTGCCAGGCAGCCCAACCTTTGTGCTGCCAATGGGCCGCCAGATCGGCGATTCAGCGGACCTTGGCCTACCTGATGTGATGGTGGATGAGCAAGGCTACGGGCGTGTCACTGGACTGCAGCCGGCACCATGCGCGAGCGAGGCATGCCTCGCGCTCTATCGCCGAATCATCGAGGAAACGATCACTCACCCGTGAGCCGTGGAGCGCGCCGAGCTGCGCACGGGCAAGGCAGTGTGCGCCGATCGCCGCGCTCTCAGCCGTTGTGCGCGCTACCAGGGTGTCACTCGTCCCGCTCCGTCGCGATCCGAGCGCGCGCGATCCGCTCCGCCGTAGCGTCCCCAGGCTCGGCAGCCAGCTGGAGCGCGCTGACCCATTTGACGCTGGTGAAGCACGCCCCGCCTGAGACCACCAGACGCCAGGGAGCCCCGTGCTCGCGCGGAAGCGGCCGGCCGTTGAGCCGGTCGCAGAGCACGGCGCGCGCGCAGTCGGCAAGGGACAACGCGAGCCAGAAGCCACCTGCGGAAACACGTGCGTAACACGCCTGGGGAAGCGGCCGACCGAGCGCGAGCACATCCAACAGCGGGATGCCTTCCCACGCCAGGCCGTCAACTGACCAGCCCTCTTCGCAGGCGAACCGCTCGGCGAGCGTGGTCCGGGGCAGCGTACCTAGCTCGGCGGCGGTGAGCAGCTGCGGCCGCTCGACCAACCCGTCAATGCGGAGCCCTCCCGCCTGGTCACCTGCACGTGCCTCGTCTTTGTTCTGGGGGTGCACCGGCAATGCCTCGCGGATATTCATCGTCTCTTCTCCCTGTTCGTAAGTGTCTCGTGAGTCGGATGACCTGGCTTCATGGCGTGCTCGTAGTAGTTCACGGCGGCGATTCGCCGCTCGGGCCAACGTTCATCCTCACAGATCGTTCTCAGCATGGCTCCGAGCGTAGAGGGTGTGACAAATGTCGCTGTTGCGCCAACCCAGCGGATGTAGCATCCAAGGCGGGATTAGGGCCATTCACGCACCAGCCGAGCACTTCCGTATCACCCGCGTTCGACTGCGCCGCGTGAGGAGACGACAAGGTGAGGATCTGATGACCTACGTAATTACACAGCCCTGTGTTGGCGTTAAGGATGGATCGTGTGTGGATGTCTGCCCAGTGGACTGCATCCACCCCACCCCGGACGAGGCCGACTTCGACGAGTTCCAGCAGCTCTACATCAACCCCGACGAGTGCATTGACTGCGGTGCCTGCGAGCCCGCCTGTCCGGTGACAGCCATCTTCGAGGAGAGCGCCGTGCCACCGCAGTGGACGGAATACACGCAGATCAACGCCGATCACTTCCAGTTGGCAGCGCAACGTCACTAGCCGGAAGCCGCACCCGGCATTCTCAGCAGTGGCGGCGGGCATGGCCGGCATGCTCCCCCACTGTGGCAGGCTATAGCCCGCCAGGGGCGGTGTCAATTCGCATGCCTGCCCGTAGCGCCACTGGATCGGTATGACGCGCCGTGGAGCGTTGCTGGCCAGCGGCATGCGCTACTACAGCACTCTGCCGGCGCCGCTCACACGCGCATGGTGCCGCTGCCGCTCGGTACAGGGCAACGTGCCCATCGAACGACGCCGGCAAGAGACCGTCCGACGGCAGCTGTAGGCGCTGGAATGAGCCGTCGTCCACCCGTAGATAGTCCCCCTCGGGAGCTCGCTCGCCAGCCTGATACAGCTTGGTGCCGCACTCCTCACATTGCGCGCGTAACATGGCTTACGTCCCTCCTTCTTCGTTACCGATTCAGCCGCAACTGCCTGGCCGGCTGCCTATCCCGTGGCGCGGCCGTATTGATTGACACTGCGCGGGGACGCTCGTGCCATCGCTGCGTATCCGCCATGTTCTGTCCCTGGCTTTGCCTGTTCAGTGGGGCCGCTTTCTGCACCATACCCGCCGTCTCGCGTGCGCGCTGCGACTTTGCGCACACTTCTGGCTCCAGGCCAGCCCGAATTGGGGCCGTGCAGGTTGGCGGCACACTGCCTGCCACCACTTGAGAGTGCGATTGAAGCGCTCGCCACGCGAACGTATACTGCGATGTAAGACACCGACCACCTAACCGAAGTCCGATCACTCGGCAACTGCCCCACTGGAGGCGCCGCATGGCTACCCAACACGAAGACTCTTCCACTTCCTCGATTCACCCCGCGACACGGGTCGGTCCGGCTGCGCTGGCGGTCGCTGATCTCGAGCGCTCGCTCGCCTTCTACACCGACGCACTCGGCTTCGCCTTGCTGGGTCGTGAGGGCGGTCGCGCGGTTCTGGGCGCCGGCAGCGTGCCACTGCTCGTGCTGGAAGAGCAGGCGGGCGCACGGCCGTTCCCTGGCTATGGGGCCACCGGCCTGTATCACTTCGCCATCCTGGCGCCGACGCGCGCCGATCTGGGCCGCTGGCTGCGGCACTGGCTGGATCAAGGCTATCCGCTGCCAGGGCAAGGCGATCATCTGGTCAGCGAAGCGCTGTACCTCTCCGACCCCGATGGCAACGGCATCGAGATCTACCGTGACCGTCCACGTGAAGAATGGGCATGGGCGGGCGGGCAGGTGCGGATGGCGACCGATCCAGTAGATATCGCAGGCGTGCTTGAGGAGGCCGCGCGTGCCGGCGAGCCGTGGAATGGGCTGACGGCTGGCACACGCCTCGGGCACATGCACCTGCAAGTAGGCGATATCACCGCGGCCGAGCACTTCTACCACGACGTGCTGGGCTTCGACGTGACAGCCAAGCTGCCCGGCGCGCTCTTTGTCTCGGCGGGTGGCTACCATCACCACGTCGGCCTGAACACCTGGCAGAGTCGCGGTGCCCCGCCCGCGCCGCAGGGCACTGCAGGGCTGCGCTACTATGTGCTGGAATTGCCCGATGAGGCGGCGCGCGCGTCGGTGCTGGCACGTCTCGACGCAGCGGACGTTCCTCACGTACAGATAGCTGGCGGTGACGTCATCGTGCGCGATCCATGGCAGAACGTCATCGTGCTGCACGCCGGCGCCCCACACGCGGAGCTTTCGGCCTGGCCGGCATACGAGGCGCTCGCCTAGCTGCCGGGTGTCGGTACGCCGCGGATGGGAGCGGGATACTCCTAGCTCGCCCGCACGTCGGATGGCTGCTGGCTCGCCGCCTCCGAGAGGAACGCCAGCAGCGCCGCCTCGTCGGCGTCCAGGTGCTCGGGCAGTGGCCGCCCGTTGGGCTGGACGCGCAGGAGGCGGCCAGTCTCGTAGCCTTCTAGCACTGCCGGGTGAACGTATGACGTCTTGCAGATGGCGGGAGTGTTGCCCAGGCGGGCGGACGCCGCCTTGATGGCGTCCGCAACGCGCTGCTTGGCCTCTGCCTTCGTCTCAGCCTCGCCGGACGCGCGCAGCTCGCGCGCCACAATGACTGTGCCCTCCCAGGTCCGAAAGTCCTTCGCGGTAAAGTCCTGCCCGCTGATCTCGCGCAGGTATTCGTTGACGTCAGCCGACTCGACAGCCCGCACGTTGCCGTACTCGTCGCGGTACCCGAAAAGATGCTGCCCCGGCAGGTCCTGCAGCTTGCGCAGCAGGCGTGCCACACGCCGATCGCTAATCTCGACCTCGTGATCCTTGCCGCTCTTGCCACGGAACTGGAAGCGGATCGTCGAACCTTCGACATCTACGTGGTCATTGCGCAGCGTCGTCAGCCCAAACGATGCGTTCTGCCTGGCGTACTCCTCGTTGCCAACGCGGATCGCCGTCTCATCCAACAGATGGACGACCGCGGCCAGCACGCGCGCGCGCGCGGGGCCGCTGACGGCGAGATCGTCCGCCACACGTGCTCGGATCGCGGGCAGTGCCTCGCCAAAGGCCAGCATGCGGTGATATTTGGTTTCGTCGCGCACCGCCCGCCAGCGCGCATGATAGCGGTACACCTTGCGGCCCCTGGCATCTTTGCCTGTCGCTTGCAGGTGCCCGCGCGGGTTGGGACAGATCCACACGTCGGTCCAGGCCGGAGGGATCGCCAGTGACGTAATACGCGCCAGCTCTTGTTTGTTGCGGATGGGCGTGCCGTCAGGAGCAAGGTAGGCGAAGCGCTTGCCTTTGCGCATGCGCCGAATGCCCGGCATCCGGTCGCTGACATAGCGCAGCCCAGCTGCCCATGCCGATTCGACCGGACTCTCCACGATCGCTGCCGTGCGTTCCCGTCGCTCCCGCCCGCCCGCCGGCCGCTGTGCGCGTGCCGATGCCGTCGCCATCGTCCTCGCTCCTGCCCAGCTCGCCGCATCGCACTCGCCACGGGCTGTATACCGGCTGCGTGGCACGCAGGGACGCAACGCAACCATTGTGCCAAGCACCAGAGCATGCGAAACAGACGAAAGACGACGGAGCAGAGGATGTTCCGCCGTCACGCACAGCGTGAAGACCGGTGAGGTACCCGATGTACTGGCGACAGATCGCTAGCGTCGGCGCATCACCAGCTCGCCCAGCATACCAAAGAAGACCGCCGCCGCGCCGCCGACCCACAAATACCAGCCGAGGGCATAGTGCGCCACGTTCAGCGTGGAGAGGCCATGCGCCTGCACCACTGGCAGTCCGCTCAGGAAGCCCAGCCCGGCAAAGCCTGCCGCGCCTAGCAGGTCGAAGAAGAGTAGCGTGGCGGCGCCCCACAGCACCGGGAAGAAGAGCAGCGTCGCGCAGCCGCTGAGGCCGATCACGCCGATCACCTTATTGAGCAGGGTGGTGACGGCGTTGAACAGGATTAGCGTCGCGCCCAGCACCGCGCCCATGATGACGACGCCGTAGGCGACCTTGGTGGCCGCGACGCTGGTATCAAAGCCAGCGAGATGCTGGATCTGCGGGCTGGTGAAGCTACTCACGAAGATGGCGCTGCCGTCCGCGTCCACCGCCCACTGCTGGGCAATCGAAAAGAACATGGCCGCCAGCCCAGCCAGCAGGAGCACATGCGCGAATGGCAAATGCGGTAGCCCGATACCTGCTGTGTGACGCCGCGACCGCGGCTGCGCCCGTGGCTCGCGCGGGGCGCGGGCGGCCGGCGGAGCGTACGCTGGCTCCGCGGCACGCGGTTGCCGGTACTGCGGCGGCGAGTAGAGCGGCGGCGGTGGCGCAGGTGGGTTTGGGTCGGGCCATTGCGGGGGTCGGCCGCCGGGATAGCGTGGCGGCATGTACGAGTCAGGCGGTCCGGCAGGGTAAGTGGGCTCGCCGAAGCCGCCTCCACGGCCATAGCCGCCACCCTGTGCGCCGCCACCCGGCCCAGGAACGGGAAACGGCTGGGTTGGCTCATGGGCGCCAGGGGAACCTGGCGAGCGAGGTGGAAAGGCGGAAGGGTCGCCCCGCTGAGGCTGGCGCCGATGGTCGCCCTGCTGCTCCCACTCAGAATGGTGACGCATGTCGGCGCTCACTTTCTGCTGCAACGCCTCAGGTACGCGACTTGCGATTGAGGCAGACGAGGCAAACGAGGTATACAACGTGCTCGCCTCAGCCGCATGGTATGGCGTGGCCGATTCTGAGGTCAACGTTGCTTGTACTTATGGCAAGCGCATCTCGCATCCGTATCCCGTTGGTGAGATATGGATGTGCAGTCCCAGTGGGCCGCGACTGCCCGCCAAAGATGGCGTCCAGAAGGGGCAAGGGGTTGCTCGCCAGCCAGGAAGACGTGCGCTTATGACCGTTGAAGAAATTCGCCAACATGCCAATCACCTGCTCGGCCGCGCCGCCACCGGGCTCCAGCGGTTCCGTAGGACTCCCCGCGAGTCACGCGATCCGCGCACGGTGTTTGTTCTGTTGGGAGGCGGCTCACGGGGAGCGGCCCAAGCAGGCGCGCTCACCGAGCTGCTCGAAGCCGGAATCGTGCCTGATGCCATCGTCGGCATCTCCGCCGGCTCGTGGAACGGCGCCTATCTCGGGGTCGAGCCAACTGTTGAACGCGCGCGCCAGCTCGAGGCACTGTGGCTCGCGACCAGCTCACACGATATCATTGGCCGGCCGCGCTGGATCTCAGCCTTGAGCCTGCTCGCCAGGCGCCGTTCTCTCTTCGATGGTCAGGGCATGCGGCGCGTTGCCGCGCGCTACCTTGCCGGACTAGACTTCGCCGATCTTCGCCTGCCGGTACGGATCGTCGCCGCTGATATCATCTCTGGCCGCGCTCACTTCTTCTCCGAAGGCTCCGTTCTGGAAGCCGTGATGGCCTCCTCGGCCGTTCCAGGAGTGTTCCCACCGATTCCAGGCGGTGACAAGCTGCTGGTGGATGGCGGGATGGCGGAGTGGGCGGGCTGCCAGGCGGCCCTCGATCTGGGCGCGACGCGCATCTGCCTGCTGGCCTGCGGCGCACCAGAGCCGACGACGCTCAAGCTGAGCGGCTTCATTCAGATGATCCAGCGCTCGATGGATCTCGCGTACCGCGATGGCTTCAATCGCTCGATCTTCGCCCTGCGCGCAGTGGGTATCGAAGTCCTGCCGGTCTTCCCCGACATTCCCGCTTGCTCCTTCCTCGATTTCGACCACGCTGCCGAGCTGGTCGAGGCAGGCCGTGCCGCTGCCAAGCGCGCGCTGCTGGGGAGCTTCGCCCCATCCGGCCTCGGCCAAGGAACGCTTACGCCTGCACCCGAGCAACCAGCGCCGCTGTTCAAGCCCTCCGCGCCTCCCGCGCCTTCCGCGCACTCTGCCTGACCCCACGCGCATCAGGAGCATCGAGAACGACGCGGCATTGCCTGCGCAGCCGTCACACAGGGGGTCATAGGGGCGTTGTGTCGTCCGCCAGCCACACGTATAATAGGGCCGTCGCATTGTGGGAATAGACCGCTCGGGCAGGCCCGGAGCGGCGCATGGGCGCTGCCTGCGGACCGTTGGTGGGGCGGGCGGTGTATGGAGAAGCGAAGCGGATGAAGCGCACGTTGGATGAGGCGATCGAGGGGTTCGTCGCCGCTTTGGCCTCTGAGCGGAAATCCAGCCCAAACACGCTCGGCGCCTATCGCACCGATTTGCGCCAGCTGAGCGACTATCTCACCCAGCGTGGGCTGAGCGCATGGAGCAGCGTGACCTCGACGATGGTAACGGAGTTCATGCAGTTCTTGCGCGACCGCCACTACGCGACGACCTCCGTCGCCCGGAAGGTCGCCGCGCTGAAGTCGTTCTTTCACTATCTTGCCGCGTCCGGCCAGCTCCCAACCGACCCGGCAGCGCAGCTACAGGCGCCGCGGGTCGAGAAGGAACTGCCCCGCACCCTCACTCCCGACGAGGTCGCGCGCCTCTTCGCGGCGGTGCAGGAAACCTCCGGCGTGGGGCAGCGTGATCTGGCGATGCTGCACACGATCTACTCCACGGGTATGCGCGTCACCGAGCTCGTTTCGCTCGATGTCGGCCACCTGGACCTTGCGCGCGGCCATGTACGCTGCGTCACCAACCGTAAGGAGCGCCAGCTTCCGCTCTCGCTGCAAGCGCAGCGCGCCCTCGAGCTCTATCTGGAGGGCCACCGCCGCGTGCTGCTGCGGCGAGCCGAAGAGCGCGCGCTCTTTCTCAATCATCATGGCGAGCGCCTGACCCGCCAGGGCTTCTGGCTCATCATCAAGGGCTATGCACGCATCTCCGGCATTCCCAGCATCACGCCGCATACGCTGCGCCACTCCTTCGCGCTGGATATGCTCGAGCGTGGCATGGAGCTGCGCTCGGTGCAGGCGCTGCTCGGGCACGCTAATATCTCGACGACGCACATCTACCGCCATCTCCAGCGCGCGCAGGTCGTCACCGTTCCCTAGCCGCCCAGCAGGAGATCGGCCATGGATCCCGACTCGACCAGCGGCTCCGTTGGCGCCGAGGCCAGCGCCGACGCGCGCACCGCGGCCGACTTCCTGCGGCAGCACAGCGGTGCCCCCCCGCGCTTGGCGATCGTGCTGGGCACCGGACTCGGCGGGCTGGCTGAGCACATCACAGGTTCCTCGGTGGTG
>DASUBU010000196.1:0-9822 GCA_035763125.1 Ktedonobacterales bacterium | reverse complement strand
TCTTCAGTGTCCCGGCCGTCATCTGCATGCCGACCGACGCGCCCGACGTGAAGGTCGAGGCGACGCGCGGATACGGCGCCGAGATCGTGCGCTACGACCGGCTGACCGAGGACCGCGAAGCCATCGCCCGCCGGCTGGCCGACGAGCGCGGACTGACGCTGGTGCCGCCCTACAACGATCCGCGCATCATCGCGGGACAGGGCACCGCGGCGCTGGAGCTGCTCGAAGACGTGCCGGATCTGGACGTCATCGCCGCTCCGGTCGGGGGCGGCGGGCTGATCTCCGGCACCGCCATCGCCGCCCGCGCGATGCGCCCGGGCATCCGCGTGGTAGGCGTCGAGACGGAGGCCGGCAACCACGCGTACCTCTCCAAGCTGCGCGGCGAGCGGGTCACGATTCCCCCGCCCGACACGATCGCCGACGGCATCCGCACCGCCGCCCTCGGCACGCTCACCTGGCCGATTGTGCGCGAGCAGGTGGATGAGGTGGTGCTGGTCAGCGAGGACGAGGTGCGCGCGGCGATGCGCTTCCTGCTGCTGCGGCTCAAGCTGGTGGTCGAGCCGACCGGCGCGGTTCCGGCGGCCGCCGCGCTCAGCGGCAAGCTCGCCCGCTTCGGCTCGCGCGCCGGCGTGATCCTCTCCGGCGGCAACGTCGCCCCCGACGTGCTGGCGGCGGTGCTGACCGCATCCTAGTCCAATTGCCAGGGCAGGTCTTGGCGTGGCGTCCTATCATCCCAAGCAGCAGCCGGTCCACATTGGTAGGGGCGTCCGGTGGATGCCCTCCCGGCGGCCGCTCGCCCTGGCTGGCTGCCACTAACTCTCCAGGTCGCCGTATTTCGATGGGCGCACGACGCACCACGCGCTCATCCTCGCCAGGAGGCAACGCACCTGATGTACAACCATCCGCTCAGCTTCGGCGTCAAGACCGCCCCGCAGAACACCACCTACGAGGCTATGCGCCGCGTCTGGCTCGCCGCAGACGAGACGCCCGAGCTCGAGCACGCCTGGCTATTCGACCATTTCATTCCGCTCGGCCCTGATCCCACCGGCCCCCAGCTCGAAGGCTGGACGCTCCTCTCCGCCTATGCCGCCCAGACGCAGCGCATCCGCGTTGGCCTGATGGTGATGGGTAACACCTACCGCCACCCGGCGGTCGTCGCGAACATCGGCGCCACACTTGACGTCATCTCGAATGGCCGTCTGGATTTCGGCATCGGCGCCGGCTGGAACGAGCTCGAGCACGACATGTACGGCATCCCGCTCTACAAGCCGGGCGAGCGCATCCGGCGGCTGGGCGAGGCCTGCGAGGTCATCCGTCTGCTGTGGACGCAGACCGTCGCCAACTTTGACGGCAAGTATTATCAGCTCCACGATGCCCGCTGCGAGCCCAAGCCGATCCAGAAGCCCTATCCACCCTTCGTGATCGGCGGCAGCGGCGAGCAGCTCACCCTGCGCGTCGTCGCCAAGTACGCCGACGTCTGGAACTTCGTCGGCGGCAGCGTCGAAGAGTTCATCCACAAGTGCGAGGTGCTCGATACGTATTGCGGCGAGATCGGCCGCGACCCCGCCGCCATCCGGCGCTCGATCCAGCACCGCGTGGACTACGCTAATCTGGCTGCCAGCCGCGAGACGCTGCGTCCTTACATCGCCTCCGGCGCCAGCCACCTGATCCTCAATCTCGTCTATCCCTACCCCGACGACATCGTTCCCCGCCTCGTCAGCGAGATCGTCCGCCCACTTCTCGACGAGCAGCCGGCGACTGCCGCCGCTTCGTAGGACGGTGCGCCATGCGCGCGGCGGAAGGGTGTCCATCCACCATGGTCATCTCCGGACGCCCCTACTACGAAATGGGTCGCTACTCGCGCCTCTGCCACCCCCTCTCCGCACGGAGAGGGGGTGAGGGTGAGGATCCCCTTGATTGAGCGGAGGCGCGCCAACCTGGCGTCGGGCCGCTACGATCCCGGCTGCTGCGTCTGCGCGCCAACTGGCGTCGCCTGCGGCTGCGTGGCCGGTCCGCTTCCGCGCGTGCGCCGAACTAGCAGATAAAGCCCGAAGAAGACCAACGCCGCGAACGAGGCAATGGTTGTCGCGCCGGGCTGTGGGAACGGCACCCGATGCGAGAGATCGGTCAGCGAGAAGAGCGCGTTGAAGCCGGAGAGGGCCAGCGAGAAGATCCAGAACGTCAACAGCACCACGAAGCCGATCAGCCCCAGGAACCGCAGTGTATTCTCGGCCACCCGCCAGCGGAAGAGCAGCAGCGCGAGCGAGAAGACAATCGCCAGCGTCGCGCCGACCCCGAGGACGAATGCCAGCCCGGCGGACTGATACTGCTCGAAATGCTGCAGCTTGTCCATGACGATGTTCAGGACGGGCTGACCACCACAGTGGGCCGCGCTGAACGAGCCGTCGCTGGCTTTGCATGTCACGCTGTCGCTGAGCAGATGGAGGTAGTTCTGGATGCCGCGCGCGGCGGCCGCCACCCACAGCACACCCAGGAAGATCAACACCGGCCAGGCGACGCTGCGCAGCCCCAGCGCCAGATTGAAGGCGACGCCCGTGCGGCGGTTGAGCGCCGCGCGAACAGTATCGAGCAGTTCGGCAACCACGCGCTCGAAGATCGAGGTTGGATTATCGGCATCCACCTCTCTGCCCAGGCCGCGCACCACCGCGCCAAGCGCCAGGATCAGCAGACCCAGCGGCAGATAGATCAGTGTCTGGATACGATCAATGAAGTTGAGCGTGGGCGGGTCGCTCACATGCCCAGGCGTCGGGCAGGGCGCCGGCAGCGAGACGGTGCAAGTGGTGACATCCACGCCGGTCTGCAACACATGCGAGAAGAAGTTGATCACAAAATCCTGGAACACGAAAGCCAGCACCAGCGTAATGATGGCGCCGGCGATCAAGTCACCAGAGACGAGCTGGCGCATATCGGGGAAGTCGGCCGTTTGGTCGTCTTCCAGCCCGATGTCGGCCCCTGCATGAATCGGCAGCCCCGCTGCCCGGCGCACCCAGCGCCGGATCGTCGAGAGCCAGAAGACCGCGATGATGCCGAAATTGATGATCGTGTACGTCCAGGGATTGTTGCCGAGCTGTGGCAGCGTGACGTGAATCAGGTTCAGCACCTGCTGGAGGAACTTGCCGATATCGGCGCCGTAGAAGTAGATGATGCCCACCAGGACGATCGAGATCACGGTCACCGTCAGGGTCGCCACCAGTTGCCGACGCAGCCTGCGGTGCCGCAGAATCGAGCACTGCAAGCCGATGATCAGCGCGCAGAACCACAGGTACAGCGCCCATGGCTCGCGGAAGACGGCCTTGGTGAAGTCGCCTTCCAGCTTGTCGGTCACGGGGTCGCGGTAGCCCAGAAATCCCGTCAGCATGAAGGCGAGCACGCCCGCAACGCCGAAGCCGATGACGAGCCCAACAGGATACTGGATGAGGAAGTTGTGGTGTACCTCGTCATAAAGATCGGTGTACGCGTAGTGCGACGCGTTCTTGCTGCGTATGTTCAACCGCTCTCGCATGTGCTATCTCCTCATGGCGGCGGGAATGCGTGCCCCCCGCGGTGTGTTGTGCGCTGCTCCCCCGCCGCGTCCAGTCCTCCCAAGAGAGTACGCCGACTCAGCGCCGCTACCTCACCAGGCCAGCGCGCCGCGCTACGCTTGCCCCTGGGGAGTAGAGTCCCCGCCGACGACGGCCGCCGCTTCGGCTTTGGCGCGACGCCGGCTGCCTCGCATCCCAAAGTATGCGCCGAAAGCTAGCAGCGCTGCCAGGGAGAGATAGGTCGGCACACTCGGTGGGATAAACGGCTGGCGATCGGCAAATGCGCCAGTGCTGACCAGCAGCTGGTTGAAGCCGGAGAGGGCCAGCGAGAAGATCCAAAACGTCAGCAGCACCACAAAGCCGACCAGCCCCAGGAACCGCAGTGTATTCTCGGCCACCCGCCACTTGAACAGCATCAGTGCCGCCGAGCCGACCACTGTCAGCATCGCCACCATCCCCCAGATCGCCGCCGGCAAGATATAGACAGCAATGTCAGTGAGATGCTTGCCGCTATGCAAGTATCCCTGAATCTGGACGGCGAGATCGGTCAAACCGTAACTCGCCAAGAGCAGCAGCGACGGCCAGCCGATCATCCGCAGCGAGAGCGCAAGGTTGTTCGCCAGCAAGCGCAGCCGCCGGTCGAGCGCGGCCCTGAGGGTATCGAGCACCGTGGTGGCCACGTCTTCGGCGATGGGCACGGCGCCCGTGCGCGTGTCCAGCCGTGGCTTCGGCAGAATCGCCGAGAGGTCGGGCCTACCCACGCCGCCGACGGCGCCCAGGCCACTGACCGTCGCCGAGAATGCCAGGATGATAAGGCCCAGCGGCAGATAGATGAGCGCCTGAATCAGGTCCACGAAAGCCAGTGTCGGCGGGTCATGCGGGGTGCCGGCACAGAATGAGACAGTGCAGGTGGTCAGCTGCGGGTCAATCTGGCTGAACTGAGCGACGAGCGGCATGCTGAAGAAGAACGAGAGCATGAGCACCAGCACGGCGCCCGCGATGAGGTCGCCCGAGATCAGCTCCTGCAGCGAGGGCATGTCCTCTTCGTCCGCATCGCTCTCGATGCCGATTGTCACTCGTGGGTAGGGTGGCAGGCCGCGCGCCCGGCGAATCCAGCGGCGCACGGTATCGGCCCAAAAGATGGCGATCAGGAGGAAGTTGATCAAGCTGTACGTCAGGGCATGTGTACGCAGGAAGGTGAGGATGCGATGCTGGTGCAGCAGTTCTTGCAGCACCTCGGGCAGCACCCCCTGGAAACGGATCACGCCGACGACGAGTAGTGCGATCGAGGCCGTGACGAGCATGAGGATTAGCCGGCCGCGCAGCGACTCATCGCGAAAGATCGAGGCGAGCAGCGTGAGCAGGAGCGCCGCGAACCACAGATAGAGCGGCCAGGGCTGCGCGAAGGCGCGATCTGCGCCCACCGGCCGGACACCGCCACTATAGCCCAGCAAACCCGTCAGCGCGAATGCACCCACGCCCAGCAGCCCCAGCGCGACGATCAGCAAGACGGGATAATGCACCAGAAACGTGTGCCGCTCCTCGTCGTACAGATCGGTGATCGCATGTCGCGCACTTCCCCGCCCGCTCCCAGTTCCAGGCATCTCTTGGTCCTCCACAGTCCCGCTGTGCGTGGCATGTCGTCCGTTCGCTCGTGACTGCCCACGCGAACGCGGGCGCCGGCGTACCGTGCCGCTCAGTGCCGTGCTGGCCGACGCGGCGGCGCCAATCCGAAGAATCGACATGCGCGGACAGGCGCTCGCCAGGCTGAGCGTGGCTGCCCCTATGATACATGCGAACGGCCGCTGCGCCTAGTGGGAACTTTGCTCGCGCGGCTCCGCGCGGCGCGGCATCAGGCCGGCTCGCCGCCGATGGCAGGTGAGGTAGGCGAAGTCGTCGCTGGCGGACTCGATGGCCCGCCGTGCGCCCCGCGGGACGAGCGCCAGCATGCCCGCCCGCACCGCGTGCCCCACACCCTGGACTGATAGTGACCCGCGGCCGGCCACGACCACATACACGACATCCACCTCGGCATTGATGTGCTCAGCCACACCGTCGCCGCTTGCAAAGTGTACCAGATTGAGATTGAGGTCGGCTGTGACCAACGACCACAGTGCGCCGGCGCGCTCGCTTCCAGCCGCCGTCGCCGCCAAGTCTACGATCTCTGCTACCGGCTCAGTCGTCTGCTCGCCGTTGCGTTCGCGCTCGCGCTCGCTCATCGCCGTCCTCCAGCGTCGCCCATCCGCCAGCCCGCGCGGCTCTAGCCGATAGGTCCGTCCTCGATCCGCTCGATCTGGGCTCCCAGGCTCTGTAGCTTGGTGTGCAGGCGGTCATAGCCGCGCTCGATGTGCTCGATGCCCCACACACGCGAGGTGCCGCTCGCGCATAGGGCGGCCAGCAGATATGAGGCGCCGCCGCGGATGTCGGGCATGATGAGATCGGCGGCGCGCAGGGGCGTCGGCCCGCGGATGATGCAGCTATGTGGGAAGTCTTGCTCGCGGAAGCGGCATTCGACCTCGCCAAGGCATTTGGTATAGAGGCCAGTGTCGGCGCCCATACGATTCAGCTCAATGGTATAGCCGAAGCGGTCGTGGAAGACCGTCTCGTGAATCACCGACATGCCCCGCGCCTGGGTCAGCAGGACGGCCAGCGGCTGCTGCCAGTCGGTCATGAAGCCGGGGTGGACGTCGGTCTCCAGCGCGATCGAGCGCGGCGGCAGGTCCGCGCCGAAGAAGCGAATCGCCTCATCCTCGACGCTGAAATCCAGCCCGATGCGATAGAGCGTATTAAGGAAGGTCAATAGGGTGCCCTGGTCGGCGCCGACCAGCCGCACATCGCCATGGGTGAGGTAGGCGGCAATCGCCAGCGAGACGGCCTCGTTGCGGTCGCTGAGCGCGCGATGCTGGGCGCCGTGGAGCCGCTGCACGCCCTCGATCACGATCTTGCGATCTACCCGCTGCTCGATGATCGCCCCCATCTTCTGCAGGAACTTGATCAGGTCCATGATCTCTGGCTCGATGGCGGCGTTGCGAATGACCGTGATGCCCCTGGCGAGCGTGGCGGCGATCAGCAGCGTTTCGGTTGCCATCACGCTGGGGTAGGGCAGATCGATCGTGGCGCCCTTCAGTCCAGCGGTTGAGAAGGTGTACAGCCCGTCGTGCTCCTCGACGTGCGCGCCCATCTCTTGCAGGCCGGCGATGTGGTAGTTGATCGGGCGTGGGCCGATGCGGTCACCGCCGGGCGCCGGAATCACCGCTCGCCCCATACGGTGCAGCAGCGGGCCAACCGTCAGCACCGCGAGGCGGTTCTGCGCACCCAGCTCCATGGGGATGACGCTGTTGGTGAGTTGGGAGGTGCGCACGCCAGTGACGTGCTCCTCAGGCCAGCTTACCTCGGCGCCGAGCGAGGTCAACACCTGCTCGGTGATCATGACGTCGCCCAGGTCGCGTGGGGCATTGTGGACGGTGCAGATGTCTTCGGTCAGCAGTGAGGCGACCATCAGCTTGGTGACGGCGTTCTTGGCTCCGCTCAGGCGAACCTCGCCGCGCAACGGCACGCCGCCGGCGATCTCGTAGTGCGCCGCGCTCCCCTCGATGCTAATGATCTCCATGTCAGTCTCGGCGGGCAGTCCCTTGCGCGTGACCGCGCCCACAATCCGTTTCCGCTGTTGCCGCTGTCCCACGCCGCTCCGCCTTCCTCGTCGCCTGCCGCGCCGTCAGCTCTCGTCGTCCTCGTCGCCGCTGGTTCGGTCCGGTCCAACCTCCGGCAGCATAGTCCGGACGGGCGGGGGGTGTCAACGCGGATGGCCCCTCCCGGCGTGGGGAGGAGCCACCAAACGCTCGTCGCGTTCACAGACAACAGACAAGCTAGTGCTGCTGTGTCTGCGACGTGATCTGCTGTGACTGGCTGATGCGGATTTGCTTCGGCTTGGCTTCTTCGGCCTTGGGCAGCGTGAGGTAGAGGATGCCGTGCTCGAAGTGGGCCTGCGCCTTATCCGCGTTGACGGGTGTTGGCAGCGTCACCTGCCGGAAGTAGGTGCCGTAGTAGCGCTCGCGAGTCAGGTAGTTGGGCTGGCCGGCGCCCTCGCCTTGTCCCTGACCCTGCTGGCTTTGCTGGCCCTGCGGCCCCTGCTGGCTTTGCTGGCCCTGCTGTGCCTGGCGCTGGCCTTGCTGTGAGCCAGGGATGGTCTCCGTGCGCGAGACCTGGCCGCGAATAGTGAGCGTGTCGTTCTGGACACTAATCTGCACGTCATCGGGGTTCACACCCGGCATGGCGGCTTCGATCTGGTAGTCGTTGTCACGCTCCACTACGTCCAACGGCATGTTGACCATCGTGCCCTGGCCAGCCAGCAGGCCGCTCGGCCGGACGAAGCTCGACTGCATAAGGCGATCCATCGCGTCACGCAGGCTGAGCATGTCACGGAAGGGGCTCCATTGTTCCATCGCCATGGCTGTGTCTTTCCTCCTGTCTGTCTCGCATTCAGTCTAGATTGGTCGCACTACAAACGAGCCTTCGTTTGCGTGTGTGGGCACGCTGCGAAGCGCGGCGAGAGGAAGTGCCGCGCTGGAGTGCGAGCGATGCGCCACAAGAGGGTATGCGGCATTTCCCGTGCCAGTCAAGTGCGCTCCAGCCGTGCCTCGCGACAGCTGTAATGCGATCCCTCGCGCTCCAGCGCAACTGCCTGGCTTAGGCGTGACCAGCCGCGCATGCCGCTCTGTATAGAAATGCCCCACTTTGCTTCGTCAGGGTCTTGCCGCCATCGTCCGGAGGGTGGCATATGGTGTCTCCACTGAGTGGGTAGTGGTAATAAAGAGAGTGATTTCTCGTTCTCAAGATATTGAGAAGTGGAGAGTGCCCAAATCGTTGAACCTCCTCCACAGGGAGTGAGTGTTCTTCCAGGAACGAACGAGCCGAGCCCTGTTTGGGGACGGAGCTGTCCTAGTTGAGCGCCGGAACTCCATGCAATTTGTCCGGGTTCGTGATCACATCAATCTCCCCGATCTGTCCATCGAGTATCTCTAGTGTCAGAAGAACAGCAGACACCCCATTGCGATAAAAGATCAGTCCAGGTTGCCCATTGATGCGGGCTCCTCGGAAATGGAAGTCCTCCGCCGCGGTTCGCACAAAACCCAGGAGTAGATAGCGCGCCACGCTCTCCCCACCATAGATCGGATGGCGAACCGCAGGAGCCTTCCCACCGCTATCAGCGTAGACCACGATATCGTTGGCAAGCAGGTCCAGCAAACCATCCATATCACCATTCAGACAAGCGCGGAGAAACTGGTGCAGGGTGGCCTCTTGCTGCTCTCTGGAAGCAGGATACAGCGCGTGACGCGCTCCCAGGTGCTGACGCGCTCGGCGCACGATCTGGCGACAATGGTCCTCGCTCTTCTGCACCATCGTCGCGATGGCTCCATAGTCATAATCAAAGACCTGGCGCAGCAGGAAAACGGCACGCTCCAGGGGCGACAACTGCTCCAACAGATGCAAAATAGCCACAGAGAGCGCCTCCGAGAGCTCTGCCATCCCGGTCACACTGCTCTCATCGGTGCTGATCAGCGGCTCGGGGAGCCAGACGCCGACATACTGTTCACGCCGCACCCGTGCTGAGCGCAGGTGGTCAATCGAGAGACGCGTCACAATCGTACTGAGGTAGGATTTGGGGGAGTACACGGCCTCGGTCTCACCGTTGGTGCTGGCTTGATACCAGCGCAGAAAGGCCTCCTGCACGCAGTCCTCGGCATCCATCACGCTCCCCAGCATGTGATAGGCAATAGAAAAGAGTAACGGTTTATACGCCTGAAACAGGTCTTCCTGCTGCATGGTCTGGTTCCTTTGAGCGCTTCCACCTGCTCTCCCCACGACAGGCCCCTCTCAGACTTTAAGGCGCTCGTCGCCATGATGGTGCCTCGCGCTCGGCCTCGCGTGGGAAGTGGAAGCGGTGACTAGCGGGTCGTCCCGGCGCAGATACGCGAAGCGAACGTTCACCCAAACGGAACGAACACGACGTAGCCCACAGCGATAAACAGGGCCAGCAGCAGCAGGACGACGGGAACGCTCACGGCTTTTGCCTCGTGCAGGTGTACATGCATGAGAATGGCTCCTAGCATCGTGAGCACCAGGCCCACCGCTGCGACCAGGGTAAGCCAGGGCAGGTAGCCAGTGGCTTTGGGGACAATGAGTCCGAGCGCCCCCAAGATCTCCAGGCTGCCGATCAGACGGATGACGGGAGGGGCAACGTGCCTGGGCCAGTTCCCCCAAGCACGAAGCTTGGCGACTG
>DASUBU010000195.1:0-29453 GCA_035763125.1 Ktedonobacterales bacterium | reverse complement strand
ACGGCGTGTGCTATGATGGGGGAGCCGGCGCACCGGGGCGACTGGTGCGGCGAGTCCTCCGGGCCTGTGGCGCAGCTGGGAGCGCGTCTGCATGGCATGCAGAAGGTCAGGGGTTCGAGTCCCCTCAGGTCCACCAGCCAGCAGCATATCGCACGCGGAAGCCTTTCTCCCCCAGCGGGCGAAAGGCTTTTTGCTGTATGAAGCCGCCAGAGATTCCCATCTGTGAGGCATGTAAGGGGCAGCTAGGATATGATCACGCGCAGCAAATATCAACCGGCCGAGATCGAGACGAAATGGCAGAGCCGCTGGGCGGAAGAGGATCTGTATTCAGCGCGCGAGCACAGCGACAAGCCGAAGTTCTATAACCTCGTCATGCTGCCCTACCCCTCCGGCGACCTGCACATCGGCCATTGGTACAACTACTCCGGCGCCGACACCTATGGCCGCTTCACGCGCATGCGCGGCTATAACGTCATGCAGCCAATCGGCTTCGACGCCTTCGGCCTGCCCGCCGAGAACGCCGCCATCAAGCGCAACATCCAACCGCACACGTGGACGCTGGAGAACATCGCCAACATGCGCCGCCAACTCGCGCGGATGGGCGCCGGCTGGGACTGGTCGCGCGAGATCGTGAGCTGCCTGCCCGACTACTACACCTGGACACAGTGGCTTTTCTTGCAGTTCTACAAGCGCGGCCTGGCGTACCGCACCAAGGCGCCCGCCAACTGGTGCCCCACCTGCAACACGACGCTGGCCAACGAGCAGGTGGTCAACGGCGCCTGCGAGCGTTGCGGCACGCCGGTCGAGCGGCGCGAGATTGATCAGTGGCTGCTGCGCATCACGGCGTATGCCGATGAGCTGCTGAACTTCGACGAGATCGAGTGGCCTGAGAAGACGCGCCTGATGCAGACCAACTGGATCGGCCGTAGCGAGGGCGCCGAGATTCGCTTCACCGCGCAGGTGCCCAGGCTTGGCAAGAATGGCAAGCCAACCACCAGGACCGAGACGGTCGAGATTCCGGTCTTCACCACGCGGCCCGACACCATCTACGGCGTCACCTTCTTCGTGCTGGCGCCGGAGCACCCGCTGGTCGAGCGGCTGACCGCGCCGGAGCAGCGTGCGGCCGTCGAGGCGTATGTCGAGCAGGCGCGCCACGAGACCGAGATCGAGCGCCTCAGCACCGAGGAAGGCCGCAAGAAGACCGGCGTGCCGCTGGGCGCGAGCGTCACCAATCCCGTGACGGGCGAGCAGGTGCCGGTCTGGATCGCCGACTACGTGCTGATGAGCTACGGCCACGGCGCCGTGATGGGCGTGCCCGCCCACGACCAGCGCGATTTCGAGTTCGCGCGCGCCTTCGGCCTGCCGGTCGTTGAGGTGATCCGGCCGGAGGGCGAAGAGGAGACGCCAACCGCGACGTGGGAGACTGCCAAGACGGCGCACGGCGTGATGGTCAACTCCGGTCCGTTCGACGGCACGCCGGCCGAAGATGCCATCCAGCGGGTGATCGCCTGGCTGGAGGAGCACAACCTCGGCCAGCGCGCGGTAACCTACCGCCTGCGCGACTGGCTGATCTCGCGCCAGCGCTACTGGGGCTGCCCCATTCCAATCGTCTACTGCCCTGAGCATGGCGCGGTGCCGGTCCCGGAGGACCAGCTTCCCGTGCTGCTGCCCGACGAGGTCGAGTTCAAGCCGACGGGCGAGTCGCCGCTGCGCTACGTGCCGGAGTTCCTCAACACGACCTGCCCCATCTGCGGCAAGCCGGCCACCCGCGAGGTGGACACACTGGATACGTTCATCTGCTCCTCGTGGTACTTCCTGCGCTACATTGATCCGCAGAATGCGCATGCGGCGTGGTCGCGCGAGAAGGTGGACGCCTGGATGCCGGTGGATATGTACATCGGCGGCGCCGAGCACGCCACCATGCACCTGCTCTACGCGCGCTTCTTCATCAAGGCGCTGCGCGACATGGGGCTGCTGGACTTCAACGAGCCGTTCAAGCGGCTGTTCCACCAAGGCATCGTGCTGGGGCCGGACGGGCAGAAGATGTCGAAGTCGCGCGGCAACGTGATCGCCCCCGACGACGTGGTGGCGCGCTACGGGGCGGATACGGTGCGGGCGTACCTGATGTTCATGGGCCCCTTCGATCAGGGCGGGCCGTGGAGCAGCTCCAGTATCGAGGGTGTCTGGCGCTACATGAATCGCGTCTGGAACCTGGTGACGGATGCGCTGGCCGAGCGGCAGGTGGGTCCGTCCGCCGAGGTGGCGGCGGGCGCCGCCGCGGAGCGCTTGCAGCATAAGAGCATCGCGCGCGTCACCGAGAGCTACGCGGGGCTGCGTTTCAATACGGCGCTGGCGGCCCTGATGGAGTACCTCAACGGGCTGAGCAAGCTCAAAGACGACGAGCCGGCGCTGGTGCGCGATCCACGCTACGCCGCCGCGCTCGACACGCTGCTGGTGCTGCTGGCGCCGCTTGCGCCGCACATCAGCGAGGAGCTGTGGCATCAGGCTGGCCACGAGCAGAGCGTTCACAGCCAGCCATGGCCGGAGTTCAACCCGGCGCTGACGGTGGATGAGACAGTGACGGTGATCGTGCAGGTCAATGGCAAGCTGCGCGAGAAGCTGGAGCTGGCGCCAGACGTCTCGGAGGACGAGGTGCGCCGGCTGGCGCTGGCCAGCCCGAAGGTGCAGGCGGCCACCGGGGGACGTCCGCTGAAGAAGTTCATCTACGTCGCCGATCGCTACCTGGCGAATATCGTGGCGTAGATGTAGCATCACCGTTCACTTGTTCTCCAGCTACAGCAATCGGTCGGGCTTGACGCGCGCGCTTCAATCGCGGATAATGTGGGCGAACGCGCGTAGTCAACGGTGACGAACGGGCGCGCGGATGGCTCGGTGGCCGTCCGCGCGCTCGCCTTTTACCATCAGTCATGCGCGCCAATGCGGCAGCCCGCCGGCTTCGGTTTCCTCAGTCTGGGGAAGACCGATAGGCTTCCACCGGAGGGGCACTATGGGAGCGACCGCGCTCACCGGACAATCCGATCAGGCCACCCAGGGCTCAGGCGGGCAATCAGCCGGAGGGCAGAACCCCATGGCAGATGCGCCGGAGAATGCCTCCTTGCGTGCGCTGATCGAGCTGTGCGCGCGCTACATGTCCCCTGCCGACCTCGAGCTGATCCGCTCTGCCCACGCCGTGGCCGACGAGGCGCATCGCGGCGTGCTGCGCAAGTCTGGCGAGCCGTATATCGAGCATCCGCTGGCCGTCGCGCGCATCCTCGCCGAGCTGGCGCTCGACGCGCCGGCCATTGCTGCCGCGCTCCTGCACGATACGGTCGAAGATACCTCGCTGAAGAAGGAAGACGTCGAGGCGCAGTTCGGCCAGACCATCGCCGCGATCGTCGACGGTGTCACCAAGTTCGCCGCCGTCGAGGCCGAGGCACCCGCTCAGGATGGCGGTGCCGCGCCGCCTTCGCCCGATCGCAAGGCACGCCAGCAGTCCGAGACCGTTCGCAAGCTCTTCCTGGCGATGGGTGACGACCCACGCATCATTCTGCTGAAGCTGGCCGACCGCCTTCACAATCTGCGCACGCTCAGCTCGATGTCTCCGGCGCAGCGCGAGCGCACGGCGCGCGAGACCCAAGAAATCTACGCGCCGCTCGCCGGCCGCCTGGGCCTCTATCTCGTCAAGTCTGAGCTTGAGGATCTCGCGTTCTACTACCTGGAACCGGACACCTTCACCGCGGTCGCCACGCGCCTCAAGGATGAAGAGCAGAAACGCGCGGACTGGGCCAGGCGCATGCGCAAGCGGCTGAAGCGCGAGCTGACCGCGCAGGGCATTTGCGCCGCCGTCAACTGGCGCATGAAACGCCCCTACCGTGCCCACCGCGAGGCCCTCGACAGCGGCATGGAGATCGCCAGCCTCCACGATCTGATCGCCTTCCGTGTGCTCGTCAACTCCAAGTCCGATTGCTATCGTGCCCTGCGCGTCATCCATCACCTCTGGCATCCCCACGCCGACCGTATTCGTGACTATATTGCCACCCCCAAGATCAATGGCTATCAATCGTTCCACACCGCCGTCTTCGCCCTCGATGGCCGTCTCGCGCAGATGCACATCCGCACGCACCGCATGCACCGCGCCGCCCAGCACGGCGTGGCCACCTACTGGCTCGAGCGCGCCGCCGCTGGCGAGCGCGTCACCGGCGAGAATCCAGTGCGCGTCGCCGAGGCGCTGGGCTGGGTGACACAGATCGCCTCGTGGCAGCGCGAGCTAGGCCTGAGTGCCGCCGATTTCGTCGCCACCGTCCGCGGCGACCTGCTCGAAGAGCAGATTCATGTCTTCACGCCCAAAGGCCATATCCGCGAGCTGCCGGAGGGTTCGACCGTGCTCGACCTGGCCTACCAGATCCACACTGAGATCGGCGATCACGCCACTGGTGCCGTCGTCCAGACCACTACCAGCCAGGGCTTGCTGGTCGCGCGCACGGTCGGCATCAACTATGTGCTGCGCCGCGGCGATATCGTCCGCGTGGTCACGTCACCCGACGCCAAGCCCGACGTTTCATGGCTCGATATGGTCCGCACACGCTATGCGCGGGTCAAGATTGCCCGCAGCCTGCGCCGGCTGGATGCAGAGGGCAGCATGAGCGAGCGTTCGCGCCATGTGAGCGAGCGCGCCGACGACGGCGGTCCGCTGGTCGAGCCGCTGCAGCATCCGGCGGGAGGCAAGGCGCGCGTAGAGCTGGCGCGCTGTTGCTTCCCCTGTCCCGGCGACAAGATCGTGGGCCTCGCGGGGGCTGGGCGCCGTGTCATCATTCACCGCACCTGCTGCCGCTCGCTCGCGCGCAGCGCCCAGCGGCGCCGAGCCGCTGGACGGCCGGACGCCGAGCCGCTGGCCGCTAGCTGGCCGCAGATCCAGCCGATCACCTACCGCCCGCACCTGTTGATCTCCGGCCAGGATCACAAGGGCCTGATGCACGAGCTCTCGAAGCTCGCCGCCAGCATGAACTTGAGCGTCTCGGGCAGCCGGGCGAAGGCGGTCAGCTCGCGGCACCGCGCGGCAATCTCGCTGACGCTCGACGTTCCCTCTACGACGCGACTGGACGTTGTGCTGCGGCAGTTACATACTGTACCTGGGGTGCTCACCGTGGAGCGCGACCTGAGCAAAGGCTGTTGAGCAAACGCTGTAGCAGGCACGGACAATGATGAACGCCAGACCGGCGAGATCCGACAAGGACGCGGCGACCGCCAGCACACCTTTCGTGGGTGAGGCGCGGCTGCTCGCCGCCGTCGAGCAATATCTGCGACCCGAGGACATCGAGCACGTCCAGCGGGTGCTGGCCTATGCCCGCGAGCTGCGCGAGCAGATGGCGCAATCGGGCATGGTGCTGCCCGACGTGGACTACGTCATCGGTGTGGCCCTGACGCTGGCCGAGTTCATCCACATTGACGCGGTTAGCCTGGCGGCCGTGCTGCTGTATCAAGCGGTAGAGAGTGGCGTCGTCGCGCTGGAAGCCGTGCGCGAGCGGCTAGGGGGCGTTTTTGGCGAGACCGTGGCCCAGACGATCGCCAATATCGAGCGCTTCGATAGCCTTCAGCGACCCGGCGCTGCCCTGCGGCGCAGCGCGCAGGCCGGAGCCGAGGGTGATGATGGCGCGCGCGAGCGCCGGCGTGGCCGTGAGCGCCAGCGCCAGCACGACGCCGAGAGCCTGCGCAAGATGTTCATTGCGATGGCCGAAGATCCGCGCGTGGCCGTCTTCAAGATCGCCGATCAGCTGCGCCTGATGCGGCTGGCCTTCGAAGCCGCGGCGCCCCAGCGTGCCGCCCTGAGCGAGGCTTCGCCAGCCGATGAGGATGGCGAAGCCTCGGCCGCGAGCACCACGCTCGCTGGCGAGGAGAGCCGCCCGCTGGCGGAGGAGACGCGCAGCATCTACGCGCCGCTCGCGGGGCGCTTGGGCATGGGCCGCGTGGAGGGCGAGCTGGATGACCTGGCCTTTGCCATCCTCCAGCCCGAGGACTATGTCTGGCTCGGCGAGGCGGTCAAGGACTATATCGCCGAGCGCGAGTCGTACGTCCAGCGTGTCTGTGAGATCGTCGAGCGTGAGATGCGCGAGATCGGCCTGAACGCCGACGTCTCGGGGCGCGTGAAGCACCTCTATAGCATCTTCAAGAAGGTCCAGCGTACCGGCAGCCGCGATCTTTCCACGCTCTACGACGTGCTGGCCTTTCGCATCATCGTGCCCACCGTCGAAGACTGCTACCTGGCGCTGGGCCACGTCCATGCGCTGTGGAAGCCCAAAGACGGGCGCATCAAAGACTTCATCGCCAATCCGAAGCCGAACGGCTATCAGTCGCTGCACACCACCGTCTTTTGCCTCGACGACCGGCTGGCCGAGTTCCAGATCCGCACGCCCCAGATGCACGAGCTGGCGGAGTACGGCGTCGCCATGCACTGGTACTACAAAGATGTCGGCGACAGCGCCACCGCCGAGGCCGACGCGCTGAAGGGCTGGGTGCAGCAGCTCAAGGAGTGGCAGCAGGAGCTTTCGGGCCGCGCGGCCACCGAGCGCACGCTCGACGCCGTCAAGGGCGAGGTCTTGCGCGACCAGATCTTCGTCTTCACGCCGGCAGGGGATGTGAAGGAGCTGGTGCCCGGCTCGACGCCGCTGGATTTCGCTTACCTGATCCACACCGACGTGGGCAACCATGTCTCGGGGGCGCGTGTCTCCTCGCAGGATGCCAGCGGCCGGCTGGTCAAGAAGCTGGTGCCGCTCGACTACGAGCTGAAAAGCGGTGATGTGGTCGAGATCATCAAGCGCAAAGACGCCCATCCTACCCGCGACTGGCTGCACATCGCGCACAACAAGACCACCCGCGACCGCATTCAGCGTTACCTCAAGGCGCACGAGCGCGACATTGACTCGCAGATGGGTCGCGAGCGCCTGGACCGTGAACTGCGAGCGCTGGGACTGCGCAAAGGCTACGACGACCTGAGTGACGAGGATGTCGAGTGGCTGGTGGCTGCGCTCGAGCAGCGCGACGCCGAGTCGCTGCTGGTGGCGATCGGCGCGGAGAAGCTGCGCCTTTCGGCGGTGGTCGCCCGGCTCCGCGAGCGGCTCTTCCCGGCGCAGACGGCTGAGCTGGAGCCGCAGGAGACGACGGCACCCACGCCCGCGCGCGAGCTGGCGGTGGATGCCAGCGTGGCGGGGTTAGAGGGCATGCTGACGCAGCTGGCGGCGTGCTGCGATCCGCTGCCGGGCGATGAGCTCACTGGCTACATCACGCGCGGGCGGGGTGTAGTGGTCCATCGCGCCGACTGCCCCAACTTGCGCCATCTGCTGGCGCAGGAGCCGGAGCGGGCGATCCCGGTCTCGCTCTCGAAGCTGGCCCCGCAGCAGAACTTCCGGGCGCCAATTGTGATTGAGGCGCACGACCGTACCGGGTTGCTGGCCGATGTGACGGGCGCCGTGACGAGCATGAAGATCAACATGCTCAAGGTGAACACGGCGACCAATCCTCGCCAGCACCGCGCGACGATTACCCTGACGCTCGAAATCCAGCGACCGGAGCAGCTCACGATGGTCATCAAGCAGCTCCAGCAGGTGCCGAGCGTGCTGACGGTGGAGCGCAAGAAGTCGCAACAGAAAGAGGCGGCGGCTGGGGGCGGCGGGCGTGGGCGCGCGGACGGGCGCCGGCGCGGCTAGCCGCGCGCCCACTTGTCAGCTCTGCCAAGCGGGCGGCTCTGCTGCGCGCGCCTCCGCCAGCAGCCGCTCGAAGCTGGCGAAGCGCTCTGGGGTGATACGGCCTTCGGCGAGCGCGGCACGCAGGGCGCAGCCTTCTTCCTCCGGCCCATGCTCGCAGTCTTCGTACAGGCACTCGCCGTCCAACGGCCGCAGTTCGCGGAAGGTGGCGGCGAGCGCGTCGGCGGGGACGTTCCACAGTGCCAGCTCGCGGATGCCGGCGGAGTCGGCCAGCCAGCCGTCGCCTTCGAGCGGCAGCAGGCGGACGCCGGTGGTGGTATGGCGGCCCTTGCCGGTGGCCTCGCTGATCTCGCCGGTGCGCAAGCCCGCGCCAGGCAGCAGCGCATTGATGAGGGACGACTTGCCGACGCCTGAGGGGCCAGTCAGCAGCGAGGTGCGGCCGGCAAGGCGCTCGCGCAGCGCATCGAGACCGGTGCCGTCGGCGGCGCTGGTGAGCAAGACGGGATAGCCCAGGCTGGCGTAGAGTACGCGGGCCGCCTCGATCTCGTCGGGCAGGCCAAGGTCCACCTTGTTCAGGCAGATGGTGACGTCAATACTGGCGTGCTCGCAGAGGGCAAGGTAGCGGTCGAGCAGGCCGAAGTGGGGAGCTGGCTCGCGCACGGCGAAGACCAGCACAGCGTAGTCGGGGTTGGCGAGCATGATGTGCTCGCCGCGGGCCTCGCTGCGCGCGCGCGCCAGCACGGTGCGACGCGGGAGCACGTCTTCGATGACGCCCTCGCCCGGCCCAAGCGGGGTGATGATGACGCGGTCCCCGGGCGAGACGCGCAGCGGCGCGTCTTGCGGCGCGTGTGAGGCCGCCGGTGACTGGCCACGAGTGGTGGGCGTGCGCTGCGAGCGTGCGGCCGAGGCAGGTGGCCGTTGCACGCGGGATGGCTGTGGCGGGCGCGGCTTGCGGAGTCGGCCACGAAGCGTGCAGAGGTAGGCGCTATGGGCGGTAGCGACCTCGAAGAAGCCGGGGGCGATAGCGGTGACGATGCCTTCTACCCGTTGTCCGGCGTGCTGAGCCGCTGCCGTGGCCTGCTCGGGGCCATTGGCGGCCAGGGGAGGCTCGTTGCCCGCCAGGTCGGGGACGGCGGGATCGGCAGGGTGGGCGGGACGGGTGCGAATTGGAATAGGGGCCTCCGGCGGAGAAATGGTGAGAATCGGCGCTCTGCGCCCTAGCGTATCTCGCTCGCCCGCAAGACGTCAAGGCGCGCGGCAACGGTGGCGGCGGCCTGGCGATTCACCTGCCACGTCGTTTGGCGCGCCGGGGCCGCGCCGCGCATCTGGGTTGCTCTCTACCTGGCTACAGCCCCACCACCCAGCCGCGCCAACAGGCTCCGGCCGGGTGGCTCGCCCTCGTGCCCGCCGCCACGTCACAACCCCACACCACACGTAGACGTGAGCCAAGCCACCCATTGGCCAGATGATGCCACCATCACGAGGCGGAACTGCTCCCACCACTACCCCGCCGCCAATCACCGACACGGAGCCCGCCTCGTGACCCTCTCCACTTCGCGCCCGAGCCGGTTAGCTGACCCGGATGCTTCCCTGGCCAAAGTCTAGCAGGTTTGGCGGGGAATTGTGTGAATATCGCTTGTCATGCGCTGACGGAACCGTCAGAATCGGGCCGTTTTGCGGCCAATTGGCAACGATATCCTGACGGTCTGTTCATCGCGCACCTAATAGATGATGACCGGCGTTCCCAGCGGAGTCCAGTTGTAGATCCAGGTCATGTTGTCTTCGGCGAAATTGATGCAGCCGTGCGTGCCGTCGTTGAAGGCGAGCGGATCCCAGTGAGGCAGATTGGAGCCAGGGCCAAATTGATAGCGCCACCAGGCGTCGTGCAGGAAGAAGCCGTAGTTGGCGAACAAGATCGCGTAGTTGATGGCGGTAGGAGCATACCAAAGCGGTGAGTTCTTGGGCTCAGATGACTTGAACTCGGTGTGATAGAGCTTCTGCATTGCGAAGTGCAGCCCCGGCGGGGTAGGCAACTCGACGCGGCCCGTGGTGACGTACGCCCAGAAGACGAGCGCGCCGTTCTCGTAGAGGCGGGCGGTCTGCTCGGTAAGCGAGATGACGATCACCTTGCCGGTCATCACGTTGTAGGTCTGCATCAACTGGAGGTCCACCCTGTGCGCCTGGGAAGGGGCCGTCGTATCGCGGAGATTGTCTTGCAGGGCGCGCAGGTTGGTGAGCATCACACGAGTATCAGCGTCGGCGCGCAGGTAATCGTCAACCGATCGCGCGCCGTTGAACTCGCTCGTCATGTTGCCGACGCCCTCATACTGGTCGGCGTACTCATAGGCCAGCAGAGGGTTCTTCGCCATGACGGAGTCCACCTGTGTGCGAAGCTGGCGGAGGTCTTCGCGGGCCTGACCGCGGAACCAGGGCAGTGTCATGGCGTTGGATTGTTTGGTGATGAGCTGGGCAAGGGTGAGATAGTCGGCAAGGTCCTGGGCGGCGGCAAGATCCTTGGCGTCGCCATCGTGCTGCTGCTGGAAGGCGTCGGCGGCACGCGTCTCGCCCCAGGCACGCAGGTCGTTGACACGGGCCTGGAAGATGGCGAGCATAGTGGCGCCTACGTATGGCAGTGCCTCGGTCTGATCGGCGACGAGCTGCAAGGTCTGGCCGTCAATGACGCCGACGAGCCGCTGATAGCGGTCGGCGGATGAGGCGTCGCGGAAGGCCTGGAGGTCCTGGCTGTATTCGAGGTCGCTGAGGCTGGTGCTGGCGCCGGAAAGGTGAACGGCGTGCAGGGTGGCCTTGAAGTCCTGCAGCTTCTGCCAGGCGGGCCAGAGAGCGTTGAGGGCGCCGGTCTGCTGGCGGACGAAGCTATCGAGCTGGGCGAAGTCGCCGGCGGTCTTGGCGGCGGCGTAGCGTTTGAGCGCCTGGTCGAGGCGGGCCTGATAGTCGGACGCCTCGGTGAAGCCTTGTGTGCGGCGGGTGATGAGAATATCGCTGAAGGCTTGCAGATCGTTCTGGGTCTGGGTCTGGAGGGTCTGGATGGCCGTCTGCTCGATGCCGATGAGCTGGCTGTAGAGCAGGGCATAATTGGCGGCGGCATCGTTGTAGCTGTACCGCGAGCCGCCGGCGCCGCCGGCGATGGTCTGCTCCTGGCGCTCGATGGGCTGCAGGAGGCTATCGGGGACGCCGAGGTCGGCTCTTGCGTGGTGCAGCTCGCTGTCGAGCTTTGCCTTGGCCTGCTGGGCGGCGGCCTGCTGTGGATCGGTCGCGCAGGCGCCGAGGATCATGCTGAGAGCGACCAGCGTCGCGATGACGGCGAAGGCGATGGACCAGTGCCGTGAGGCGCGGCCTGGCTGGCGGCGGGACATCCCAGCTCCCCTCCTCCACGGCGCGGCAGGCCAGGTCGAACGACGAGCATCGCGCGTGTGCGTGTATGCGCGGCCGGCGGGCCACGAAACCCGCGCCGGACGACTGAACGGAAAGGATGCCGCCAGCGCGGGGTGGGTTGATGGGCGGCGGCCGCGGGTTCCCACGGCCAGCCCCGCCCGAACGGGGAGGCGGTGAAGCTTCCCCACTGTATCTACACGCGCGCTTGGCCGCGGGAGTAACACAATAGTAAGACCGTATGGGCCGAGCGCGAGGTGCAGTGCAGCAGATGCGCTTCCCCCGGGCGACACCTCACCGAAATCGGCGCAGGAAGCCCCGTCCTTTTGAGGCGGGGAGGAATGCGCCGCCGTCCGCAGACAGGACTACGCCATTGACAGCACTTTTCAATGGTAGTAAACTGGCAGTATGAAACAAACCCTGCTTGTCAAACTGGCTCCAACGTCTGAACAGCATGCCGCGCTCTTGCGGACGCTGGAGGCGTTCAACGCCGCCTGCAATGCGATCGCGGCGGTGGCGTTTCAGGAGCGCATGGCAAGCAAGATTGACCTGCAAAAGCTGGTCTACTACGACATCCGCCGCGACTTTGGGTTGGCGGCCCAAATGGCGATTCGCGCCATTGCCAAGGTCAGTGAAGCCTACAAGCGCGACCGCTCCAAACAGCCCCACTTCCGCCCGCATGGCGCAATGGTCTATGACGAACGTATCTTGAGTTTCCCCCGCATTGATCGCGCGTCGCTGTTGACGCTGGACGGCCGCGTGGAAGTCCCCTTCCGCTTTGGAGCGTATGCTGAAGGGATGCTGGCGCGGAAGCGTGGGCAGGCGGATTTGCTGTACCGCAACAACACCTTCTTCCTGGCGATTACGGTAGACGCGCCCGAACCCACACCCGCCGATACCGTTGATTGTGTGGGCGTTGATCTGGGCATCATCCAACTGGCGACGACCAGTGACGGCGAGTTCCTGAACTACTCGGCTGCCCCCAAGCACAGCCACATCAATCAGGTGCGCGCCCGCTATAGTCGCTTCCGGCAGAAGTTGCAGAAGACAGGCACCAAGAGCGCGAAACGGCTGCTCAGGAAGCGCAGTGGACGCGAAAAGCGGTTCGCCAAGGATGTGAACCATTGTTTGTCGAAGGCGATTGTGCAGACGGCGCAAGGCACTTCGCGCGGGATTGCTCTGGAAGACTTGCAGGGCATCCGGGAGCGCGCGAAGCGAACGGTTGGGAAGCGCCAGCGGAGAGTGCTGCACACGTGGAGTTTCTTCCAACTCCGCGCCTTCATCGCCTACAAGGCCGCCTTGGCCGGTGTCCGGGTAGTCTACGTCAACCCGGCGTATACCAGCCAGACCTGTAGCGCCTGTGGCCAGTGTGAGAAAGCGAACCGTCATAGTCAATCCAAGTTCCTTTGCAGGTCGTGCGGGTTCTCCGCCCATGCCGACGTGAACGCGGCTGTGAACATTCGTGCTCGCAGCCGGGCCGCAGTCAATCGGCCAGACGCGGCGGCCATCGCGGGCTAGCTGCAAGCCCCCGCTTTCAAGCGGGGGTAGTTGACTCTTGCTCAGGGGGAGACAGCCCTCTTGTGTTGCATCGGATTCTCGGGCATACTTTCATCACGCCATGATGCGGCGGCGCACTCTCCGCGCTGGGGTGTGTTCATCAACGTCGAGTGTCCTGGGGGCAGCGGGGCTGCTTCGCTCCGCAGGCCGCTGCCTGCTAGAAAGGATGGTGTTCGTTCGTCACGAGCCCGTTCCAGTAGCGAGCTCCCCGTCCTCCTGGACTTGCAGAGTACGTGACGCAGTGTCGCGAGCCGTTTCGCAGCATCGGAGGATACTATGGCAACAGCACGAACCGCGGATTCCGGCGACATCTCCATGGCAGAGATGGCCCCGGTCGTCGCCGCCAGCACCACCGGCACCGCTATCGAGTGGTACGACTTCTTCCTGTACGGCACGATGGCCACGCTGGTGTTCCCCAAGCTCTTCTTCCCCGCATCAGACGTTTTCGTTGGCACGCTGCTTTCATTCTTCACGTTCCTCGTCGGCTTCATCGCGCGCCCCATTGGCGGCGCCATCTTCGGCCACCTGGGCGACCGCATCGGCCGCAAGTCCACGCTCATCGTCACGCTGCTGCTGATGGGCATCGCCACGTTGCTGGTCGGCTTCATGCCGGGCTACGCGCAGATCGGCATCGCGGCGCCGGTCATCGTCTCGCTGCTGCGCTTCTGCCAGGGCCTCGGCGTGGGCGGTGAGTGGGGCGGCTCGGTGCTGCTGGCGATGGAGTACGGCCACAAGCGCAACCGCGGCTTCTGGGCCGCGTGGCCGCAGATGGGCGTGCCGATCGGACTGATCCTCTCGACCTTGATCGTCAAGGCCTTCTCCGGCGGTGGCAAGGCGTTCTTTGATCCGGCCGCCACGGGCTGGTGGAATGGCACCTGGCGCATTCCGTTCTGGATCAGCGCCGCGCTGATCCTGATTGGCCTGTACATCCGCCTGCGCATCCTGGAGACGCCGCTCTTCGCCAAGGTCAAGGAACAGAACCGCGAAGCCTCCTCGCCGATTGCCGAAGCGTTCCGCCGCAGCACGCCCGAGATTCTGCTGAGTGCCGGCGCGCGCTTCGCGGAGCAGGCGCCGTTCTATCTGTTCACGACCTTCGTCATCACATACGGCCTCGTTCTGAAGGTGGACAACGCGGTGATCCTCAACGGGATCATTCTCGCTGGCCTCGTCGAGCTCTTCACCATCCCGACCTTCGCGCGCCTCTCGGACGCGGTCGGGCGCCGGAGGTGGTATCTCATCGGCTGCGTCCTGATGGCGGCGTTCGCTTTCCCGTACTTCATGCTGTTGAACACGAAGAGCACCCCACTGGTGCTGCTGGCGATCGTGCTCTCAGTGGCACTTTGCCATGCCTGGGTCTATGGCCCGCAGGCGGCGCTGATCGCCGAGCGCTTCGGCACACGCTCGCGCTATAGCGGCGCGTCGCTCGGCTACCAGCTTGCGGCGCCCTTCGCGGGCGGTCTCGCGCCGATCATCGCGCTGGTGCTGCTCAATGGCAAGAGCAGTCTGGCAGCGCTTGGCCTGCCGAAGACCGAGATCAATATCGGTTCAGGCTCGTGGCAGGCGGTCTCCATCTACATGATCGTGCTGGGGGCCATCTCGTTCCTGTCGGTGCTGGGTCTGAAAGAGCTGTCGCACGCCGACATCTCGGACGCCGAGGTCGTCAGGGTCGCGGGGCCGGCGGTCTCCGGCCTACAGGAGTAGTCGCACGGCGCGACCTCGCTGGGTCGCGTCTGGTGCAGCATGCACGCCCTCCTGGCCTGCGCGAGTAGACCGGGTGGGCGTGCATGTGTGTTGTGCGCAATGGTGACCGGGAACCGCGGCACAGGAACCGGCCATCAAGCCGGCGCCTGCAATCCGGTGGCAGTGTGGCCCGCGCATGCGGGTGCGACTGGCGTGCTACATCCCGAAGCCGCCGAGGTTGCCGAGGCCGCCCATCTGGCGCATCAGGCGGCCCATGCGCCCGCGACCACCGCCGCGGCCGCCGCCCTGGCTCATCGCCATCACCTGCTTCATCATCTTCTGGGCGTCTTTGAACTGATTGAGAAGCTGATTGATCTCCTGCGGGGTGGTGCCGCTGCCACGCGCGATGCGGCGTTTGCGGCTGGCATTGAGGATCTCAGGGGTGTGGCGCTCCTCGGGGGTCATCGAGAGGATGATAGCCTCGGTGAACTTCATCTGGTCGCCTTCGAGCGCCTGGCGGACCTCGTCTTTGCTCAGCGCCTTATTCATGCCGGGCAGCATCTCGAGCAATTGGGCCATGCCGCCCATCTTCTTCATCTGGCGCATCTGCTGCAGGAAGTCTTCCAGGTCGAAGGTGGCGGTGGCCATCTTCTTCTGGAGCTGCGCGGCCTGCTTCTCGTCAATGTGCTCGCGGGCGCGCTCGATCAGGCTCATCACGTCGCCCATGCCCAGGATGCGTGTGGCGAGGCGGTCGGCGTAGAAGGGCTCCAGGGCGTCGGTCTTCTCGCCGGTGCCCAAGAACTTGATTGGCACGCCCGTGACTTCGCGCACAGAGAGCGCGGCGCCGCCGCGGGCGTCGCCATCCATCTTGGTAAGCACCAGGCCGGTCAGCCCGACGGTCTTGTTGAATTCGTCGGCGACGCGCACGGCGTCCTGGCCGGTCATGGCGTCCACCACCAGCAGCACCTCCTGCGGCTGGGTGCGCTGGCGGATGGTGGCGACCTCCTGCATCAGGTCTTCATCAATGTGCAGGCGGCCCGCGGTATCGAGAATGAGGATGGTGAGCGCCTGCTCGCGCGCCCACTTGACGGCGCGCGCGACGATGTCCACCGGCTTGTTGCCGGCCGGCTCGGCGTAGACGGGCATATCCAGTTGGCGGCCCAGCTGCTGGAGCTGCTGAACGGCGGCGGGACGCTGCATGTCGGCGGCGACCATGCCGGGCTTCTGGCCTTGCTTGCGGAAGTAGTTGGCGAGCTTGGCGGCGTGAGTGGTCTTGCCGGAGCCTTGCAGGCCGACCAGCATGAGGATGGTGGGCGGGGCGCCAGCGTAGGTGATCTGTGTCTTGGATGCGTCGGCGCCGCCGAGCATCTCGACCAGCTCGTCGTGGACGATGCCAATCACCTGCTGAGCCGGCGTGAGGCTCTGCAAGACATCCTGGCCGAGCGCACGCTCCTGCACCTTGTTGACGAACTGCTTGACGAGCTTGAAATTGACGTCGGCTTCGAGCAGCGCCTGGCGGACCTCGCGCATGGCGTCGGCGAGATCTTTCTCGGTGATCTTGCCGCGGCCACGCAGACGCTCGAAGACGCTATCGAGGCGCTGGGTGAGGCTTTCGAACATGTGGGGGATGACCTCCTTGGGGAGGGGAATGAGTGCAGACTGGGCGTTGGGGGTCCTCACCCCCGGCCCCTCCCCGCGCACAGGGAGGGGGTGTACGCAGCATGCCCGCCCAGGCGTCTCCCGAACGCCGGAAGGGGGAGCCAGAGGCGCGGCATCGCAATACCGTCAGTATACCATCCCTCCCCAGGCGGCCGGCGGATAGGGTCCTCACCCCCGACCCCAAGCCCCCCAGTGGGGGACCCCTTCTCCGTGCGCGGCGAGGGGGAGCCAGAGACGCACATATGCCCGCGCGCTGCGGGATGCTCGTGGTGGGCTGTAGTGGCGAGGCCTGCCTCGCCCCGTGGGCGGATTGGCACTGCGCGGGCAGGGCGTGTACAACACGCCCCTACGAGACCTCGCGCATGGCCGCGCAGACGGGTGTGTGCAGCACGCCCCTGCGAATGAAATGTGCATATGAAATGCACGTGGCGATGGTGCCGTAGATACCTCGCCGTTGCGTAGGGGCATCTTGCGGACGCACATCACATTACATCGCGTCGCGCTCGCCTGCGTGACAATCCGTAGGGGCGTCTTGCGGACGGCCCCCTACAGGCTGTATACAACGGCTTCCCATGCGGGTCAACGTACTCTGCTGGTACTGGAAGGTCGGATGTACCTGCTCGTGGGCCATGCGTTGCATATCAGGTGTACCAGGCTCAAACAGATCCACGCCTCGCTGGTGGCGGGCAGCGTGTAGCGGCGCACGGAGGCATCTCCGTCCCTGTCGCTTCTCGATAGCCGGCTAGCCCTGCTCGCCATTGAGTCGATGCGCCTGTTGAGGCGCGCGGTCTGGCGCGGCGTACAAAGAGGCACCCGCGCCGACGAATCCAGCCGCGAGGAGCAACCCTGAGAGCACGACGAGGGTGTGGAGTGCCGCGACGCCAAAACCCACCGCACCGGCGACGATGGCGGCGAGCCAGAGCGCGGGGATCCAACGTGGCAGCGTGCGCGCGATCCAGGCGCCAAGCGCGAGCACACCCAGTCCGAGCGCGAAGACGACCGCCGCGAGCGGGTAGAGCGCGAACGTCGGGCTGAAAAGGTCGTCAATGATGAGCAGCCCGGCGCCCAACACCGCCAGCGCGGCTCCCAGCGCTCCCCAGCCACCAGTCCGCTCACGCTGGAAGGCGAAGAGACCCGCGACAGCGAGCAGGAGCAGGAGATCAATGGCGAGATAGGTCAAGTGAATAGCAGGAGTCTGCGCGGCGGGGAGCACGGCGGTGACGCCACGCAGCGCTCCTCCGGCGATGGCGGCCACACCTGCCCAGCGCACAAACGCATGTCTGCCCATGGTGGAACCTCACGTGCATGCCGAGTGGCCCTACCAGACAGCATACGGCTGTCTTCACTCCCCTGCCAGGGCCACGTCATCCGGTGGGCCACTGCGTTCCCCAACACGCCCGCCCTACATGGCGTCCGCTTCGTCCAGTTCGTCGTCGCCGGTCCCGTCCGCCTCCTCGACGGCGAGCGCATCGGCGCCGGCTGCCGTATCCCACAGTGCGGGCGGGCGCCGTGGACAATCGCGGCCGGTGGCTGGCAGGGTGATTCGGCCATCCGCCCCCAATCTGAGCCAAGGCGCTCCGATCCCCAGTCCGCGCCGGCGGACTTCGCGGCCGCAGGGGCATCCCCACTGGGGACGGCCCTCCAGGCGCGAATGCATTCGCTGGCCCATCCGCCGGCTGGGTGATCGCTGGCATGAGGGTTGCCGGGCATGACAAAGAGGAAGGAGAACCCAGACCAGAGATCAGGAGTGCGCGTCGAGTTCGCGCTTAAGGAGGAAGGGAAACACGATGAAGAGTCTTGGATTGTTTATCTTGCGCGTGGTCTATGGCGGACTGCTGGCCGGGCATGGCGGGCAGAAGCTCTTCGGCTGGTTCAAAGGGCCAGGGCTGCAGGGGACCGGCCAGTGGCTGGAATCGCTGGGCTTGCAGCCGGGCGAGCAGTGGGCGCGGCTGGCGGCAGCCTCGGAGCTTGGCGGCGGCACGCTGACGGCGGCGGGCTTCCTCAATCCGATTGGGCCGCTGCTCTCGATGGGCGCGATGGGCATGGCGACGGCGAAGGTCCACTGGGGCAAGCCGATCTGGGTCAGCTCGGGCGGAGCGGAGCTGCCGGTGACGAATCTAGCCATCGCGACATCGCTGGCGCTGGCCGGCCCGGGCAAGCTCTCGCTGGACGGGCTGCTGGGGACCAGGCTGCCACGCTGGCTGGTGGTGCCGGGCGTGCTGGCGGTGGCGGGCGCAGTTGCACTGGGCGTGCAGGCGAGCCAGCAGCAGAGGCAACAGGCCACACAAGCGGAGCAGCGCGCCGAGCAGATTGAACGGCCTGAAGCGCAGGCGACGCGGGCGTAGCCGGGCATAGCGACCTGAGGAACAGAGCTGGAGCCCAAGCGAGCGGTTATCGCTGGGCTCCGGTTTGGCGCTATTTGCGCGTCGCCTCAGCGCCGTGCGGCCGACGATGATCACGTTGGCGCGCGATCGCCTGCGAACGGCGCACACGCAGATCGAAGAACGTGAGGTACATGAAGAGCAGTCCGGCCGCCAGGCCACGCAACAGCAACAAACCCGGCCAGAGCGGCAGGCCGAGGAAGTGTGTCTGCGTCGGGTGCGGATTGGTGTCCCAGTCGTAGGGCTGGCCCCAGTTGAGCAGAACGCAGGCGAGCACGACGAGGGCCAGACTGGCGAAGGAAGTCCGGAGGGCGGGGGTGCCCAGGGTCACGAAGACAGTTCCCGCCGCCCAACCAAGCGCGATGGCTGCCGCCGGCAGCACCCACACGTAGTGATGGACCCAGGCGGTGGGGGCGAGCAGCAGCAGGCCGCAGAGGGCAATAGCGTAAGGTACAAGGTGCAATAAGTACTGCGTTCCAGACGTTGCGTTGGGACCGGGTCGCGCCGCGCGCCAGATGGCGATGCCGAGCCAGAGCCAGATGAGGACGAGCATTACCGCCAGGACGCCATAGAGCAGGAGCCCAGGCTCCCCGGGACCCTGGCCGAGTGCGCGGTAGAGCGGACCGAGTAGCGCTTCGTTGTGGCCGAGCGCCGCGTCGCCGGTGCCGACGTGCAGCGCCTGCGGGATGGCGGCCAGCGTGACGCTGGGGCCGACGACGAGCGCCGAGAGCGCGGTGAGCGCGGCAAGCGTGCCGACGGCGGCGAGCGCGGCCTGCCAGCGGCGGCGCAGCACCAGATAGAGGATGAGCAGAGCGGGCGTGAACTTGAGGATGGCGGCGAGCGCGATCATCACGCCAGTCCAGCGCTCGTGGCCGCGCCGGGTGAGCGGCAGGACCAGCACCAGTGGCAGCAGCACCAGGAAGTTGATCTGGCCGGTCACCAGCGTCTGATCGGCTGGGGCAGATGTCAGGCAGAGCCAGACGGAAAGGGCGAGCGCGAGCAGCGGGCCGGGATTGTCGCGCAGGAGGCGGCGCGCTCGGCTGATGAGCGCTACGGGCTGCGCACCTGCCTGCATAGGCGTGCCCGAACGGCCAACACTGCCGACGAAGATAGAGAGCTCGCGGGCGAGCAAGAGCGTGACGGCGAGCCAGAGGGCGGCGTTGAATGCAAGCCAGAGGCGCGAGAGCACCTGGAATGAGAACAGCGTGAAGGGGCTGAGCAGGATGGCGAAGAGCGGCGGATAAGTGTAGGCCAGCGGCGGCTGGACGAGCACGTGGGCGGCGGCTCCGGCACGTACAAGCACGACGGGATTGTAGATGTTGGCGTGCGGATCGAGGCGCAGCGCGTAGGCGGCGGCGTAGTAGGTCGAGAAGTCGTAGCGGCCGGCGATGGTGTGGAAGGCGTCGTAGACGTGGAGCAGCCAGCGTCCGCCGACCAGCGCGATCACCGCGAGGGAGCCAAGGCTGAGGGCGAGCCGAGCGCCGGGCGGCAGGCGCGTTGGCTGGGCAGATGGGGCTGGGAGCGAGTCGCCGGTGGCAGTGGTGGCCTCGCGCATAGGGAGGAAGCCTCCTGGTGGCCTCGCGGCGTGGCGTCCAACCGGGGCGCGCGGGCGATGGGTGTATATCGCCCCCATAGTATGCCGGAGACGGCCCCACAGCGCCAGCGTGGTGCCCCCAACGGCCTGCTCACGGCCTGCTCACACGGGCCGCCGCACACGCCAGCTCGCACCCTACCGTGTGCGGGCGGCGCACTCCCGGTCGGCCTGCTCGACCAACCCTCTCCGTTACCTCCGGCCGAGGCCGTAGTTGGGGGCTTCTTTGGTGATCAGAATGTCGTGCGGGTGGGATTCACGCAGGCCGGCGCCGCTGATGCGCACGAAGGTGGAGTGCTCTTTGAGCGCGACGATGTCGGCAGAGCCGGTGTAGCCCATCGCCTGGCGCAGCCCGCCGACGAGCTGGTAGACCACGTTGGTCAGCGGGCCTTTGTAGGGGACGCGGCCCTCGATGCCTTCGGCGATGAGCTGCGACTCATCCACCACGCCGCCCTGGAAGTAGCGGTCTTTGCTGTAGCTGCGCTGCTTCATCGCGCCGATGGAGCCCATGCCGCGGTAGTCTTTGTAGCGCTCGCCGTGCGAGATGATGAGCTCGCCAGGCGATTCGTCCACGCCCGCGAGCAGGCTGCCAAGCATGACGGTGTCCGCGCCGGCCGCGATGGCCTTGGCGATATCGCCAGAGTACTGGATGCCGCCATCGGAGATCACCGGAATACCGCGCCTAGTGGCGACCTGGGCGCAGTCGAAAACGGCGGAGATTTGCGGCACGCCGACGCCTGCCACCACGCGGGTTGTACAGATGCTAGCCGGCCCCACGCCAACCTTCACGCCCTGTGCGCCGGCATCCATCAACGCCTCGGTCGCCTCGGCCGTGACGACGTTGCCGGCGATGAGCTGCACGCGCGAGCCGAACGCCTCCGCGAGCTTGCGGACGGTGTCTACAACCATGCGCGAGTGGCCGTGCGACGTATCTACCGCGAGGATATCCACGTCCTCGGCGATCAGGGCCTCGGCGCGGGTAAAGGCATCGGGGCCGACGCCGATCGCGGCGGCCACGCGCAGTCGGCCCTGGGCATCTTTGGCGGCGTGGGGGAACTGCACCTTCTTCTGAATATCCTTGACCGTAATCAGGCCCTTGAGCATGCCGTGCTCGTCCACCACGGGCAGCTTCTCGACCTTGTAGCGGTGCAGAATCGCGTTGGCCTGCTCGAGTGTGGTGCCGACCGGCGCGGTAATCAGATGCTCCTTGGTCATCAGCTCGGCGATTGGGCGGTCGAGCGCCTGCTCGAAGCGCAGGTCGCGGTTGGTGAGGATGCCGACGAGGCGGCCCTCTTCGGTGATCGGGATGCCGGAGATGTGGTACTTCGCCATCACGGCGAGGGCATCGCGCAGGGAGTCGTCGGGGCCGAGCGTGATGGGATCAATAATCATGCCCGACTCGGAGCGCTTGACCTTATCCACCTCGGCGGCCTGGTCCTCGATCGAAAGGTTGCGGTGGATGACGCCCAATCCGCCCTCGCGGGCCAGCGCGATGGCGAGCCGTGCCTCGGTGACGGTATCCATCGCGGCGGAGAGAATCGGGATGTTGAGGGTGATGTCGGTGGTGACGCGCGTCGCAGTGCTGACGTCGCCGGGCAGAACATTGGACTCCGCGGGGAGGAGCAGAACGTCGTCGAAGGTGAGAGCTTCTTTGCCGAACTTACGTTGCCATACGTCGTCGGTCGTCGTCACGCCGGGGACCTCCTCGCTGAAAATGTGCCGCTCGTGCATGCTGGTGGCTGAGCCTGGGTATTTGTATGATTGTGCCACCTGAGCGTGACACGGGTCAACGCGCCGGGCATGATTCGGAGTGGGTGCATGACCCCATCGGCGGCGAGATGAGTGAGATCGCGCCTGAACGGCCCGTGGCGTTTTGGCGGGCTCGGGCAAGAAGGTGTGCGTGGAAGGGAGCGGACAGATGGCACAGTCGGCGGAGGCGTTTCGGGCGCGGTACGGCCCGTGGGCGGTGGTGGCGGGGGCGTCGTCGGGGTTGGGCGAGGCGTACGCGCGGGCGTTGGCGGCGCGCGGAATAAACGTGGCACTGATCGCCCGGCGGCGCTCGCTGGCCGAGGCGCTGGCGGCGAAGCTGGCGGGGCGGCACGGCGTCCAGACACGTGTGATCGAGCTGAATCTGGCGCGCGCCGATGCTGGCGAGATCGTGGCGGCGGAGACGGCTGATCTGGACGTAGGCTTGCTGGTCTACAACGCGGCGTTCTCGGCGATCGGGCCATTCTTCGAGCGGCCGGTAGGGGACCACATCCGCGAGGTGGAGACGAACTGCCGGGCGCCGCTGCTGCTGGCCTACGCGCTGGGGCAGCGCCTGCTGGCGCGCGGCCGCGGGGGCATCGTGCTGATGTCGTCACTCAGCGCGACGATGGGCTCGGCGCTGATCGCGAACTATGCGGCGACCAAGGCCTACAACCAGGTGTTGGCGGAGGGGCTGTGGGAGGAGCTGCGCCGGCGCGGCGTGGACGTGATGGCCTGCTGTGCGGGGGCGACCAGCACGCCGAACTACGCGGCGAGCGCGCCGAAGGGCGCTCGCGGCACGCTGACACCAGCGGTGGTGGCAGAGCAGACGCTCGCCGCGCTCGGCACCACGCCGAGCTTCATCCCAGGGCGCGGGAATCGGCTCTCGGCGTTCGCGCTGCGGCGACTGATGCCGCGCAAGGCGACGATCAAGCTGATGGGCGGCGTGATGCGGCGCATGTACGCGCAGTAGCGGAGTCTATCAGAGACCGTAGGCGGTGAGATGGCCGTTCTCGTCGGCGCAATAGAGCCGACCGCCGGCGACGATCAGGCTCTGCCAGTGGACGGAGCCGATGCTGCCGCCGACGGAGGGCTGGTCGCTCTGCCAGAGGCGCCGCCCGCTGTGGGGGTCGAACGCGATCAGGCTGCCGTCCGTGGCGGCATAGAGCACGCCGCCGGCGAGGACGGGTGTAGTCGCGCGCACGTCGGCCGACCAGGCATGCTGGAGGCGTGTCACGCCTGAGGCATCGCTGACGACGCGGTAGGCGCTGAGGGCGCACTGGCTGGCGGTGTAGACCCACACGCCCGACGAGGCGCTGCCCTCCACGACTGGCTGCGTGAAGAGGCCGCAGCCGGTATCCAGCGTCTGCAGCTCACCGCCGACGTGGCCGGGGCCGCCCTGGCCGCTCAGATTGCGCCGGTCGAGCAGGCGCAGAATGCCGTCCTTGCCGCCCTGCACCAGCAGATCGGGCGTCTTGCTGTTGGGGATGGCGGGCAGGAGGGCCGGGGCGGCGCTGCCGAGGTCCGCATCCTGGTCGTCGAGCGCCTGAAAGTTGGTGGGGGTGTACGAGTCGAGCAGGCGCGTGCCGGTGGCGTCGAGCTCGAGCACGCTGTCACCCCAGTTGTGGCGGCCGTCGAATGTGCCGTTGCCGGTGACGAAGAAGATATTGCCGGTGGCCGGGTCCACCGTCACCCCCGCACGCGCCCAGATGCCAGATTGCTCCTCGGCGCAGTCATCAGGGCCGAGCAAGCGGGTCTGGTCCGAGCAGAGCGAGTTGAAGACGGCGCTATGAGCATCGGCAAGGGTGATGGTGACGACATGCCCCTGGTACGGCGGCGCGTCGCCGATATAGCCGCTGGTGGTGACGTAAAGCCGGCCGCCCGCGACGGTGGGATTGGAGGACTCCTTCTCAGTTCCGGTCATGCGCGTGACCTGCACCGGCCAGCCGCCGGAAGTCACCTCGTCGCCGCCGGCGACGGCGTATTTGTGCTCGTAGCCATCCAGGCCATAGGCATAGACGAAACGTCCAGAGGGATCGGCGACGGGGCCGGAGTGGGTGATCTTAGGACCGCGCGGCTGGCGGCTCCAGAGAATGCTGCCGTTCCCGGCGTCGAGCGCGAGCAGGCGCCCCTCGCGGGTCATCTGGAAGAGCAGATCGCGCGAAGAGCCGTTGGGCAGCGGCACGCCGGCCAGGAAGATCGGCGCGGAGTCGGCGACGGCTGGCAGCGCGACCTGCCAGAGCCGGTGAAGCTGACCAACGTTCGTGGGCGTGAGCGCGCCGCCGTTCGGATTGACACCGCTGTGGGAGGCGTCAAAGGCGAACATCGGCCAGAGCGTGCCAGCGGGCACGGGCGGGATGGGGCCGGCGGTGTGCGTGGCGGCTGGCGGGGGTGTGGTGCTGGCGGAGGAGGCGCAGCCGGCCAGCAGCAGCGCGCCGAGCAGGAGGAAGCTGATAGCTCGCGCGAGGCTCGCGGGTGCCATGGGAACGTTCGTCTCTCCTCCCACGGCCTGCTGGCGCTGTCGCTTGCTCATACCGCACCGCCCTCTAGTGGATCGTCAGCTCGCGGCGGGGCGGGACTGGTCGCCGTGGATAGAGCGCTCGAAGTCGAGCAGGCGGCGCATCTGGCGGTGGTTGGGAGCGGCCTGCCAGCGGCGGCGCTGGATGAGCCGCATCGCCTCGTGGGCGCTCATGCCGCGCCCGACGAGCGCGGCGGCGGTCAGCAAGACACTGCGCCCGACGCCATGCTCACAGTGGATGAGGACTCTGCGCCCGGCGGCAAGCTGCTCATTGACCCACTCTGCCCCGCGCACGAGCTGTTCGTGTGAGAGGGGTGTGGTGTCCTGGGTGGGCAGATACAGGAAGGCGATGTCGCGCGCGGCCAGGGCCGCGGCGTCGTCCATATGCTCCGAGCGTGTATCCACCACGGCGCCGACGCCGACCTTCGCGAGACGCGGGATGTCGCCAGGGAGGACGCGCCCCCCAACGGCGAGCTGGGGGGTGATCCAGCTCATATTGAGGCGGTCGGGCAACGGGATGCCCATGCGCCTGGCGAGCCGCTCCTGCGGGGTGTCTTCGGGGAAGACGCGAGCGGCGATGCGGGTCCAGAACCGGTAGAGCACGCGCAGCAGGCCGGTGATCGTCCAGCGCAGGAAGCCGCGCCGCAAGAAGCCTTTGCCGCTCAGAATCGGCGGCTCAGAGGCTGGCGCGGCCAGCTCGGCGTCGAGACTGGGCGGGGCGGGTGGAATCGGCTCGGGCGAGCTGACCTCTGGGTGCTCGGTATCGGTAGACATTCCAAAACCTCCGGGCGGGCGAGCGTGCAGACGGAGCGGTGTCGGTGGCAGATGCGCGCCAGCTACCTCGCCTGGGCGGGAGGTGCAGCGGCACGCCTCAGGCCACGCGATGCAGGGCGGCGACGCCGTCGCTCTTGAGCACGCGCTCCAATGCGACAATCGCACACTCGATCTGGCCGTCATCCGGCTCGCGGGTGGTCAGCCCCTGCAGCGCGAGGCTAGGGGCCATCAGCGCACGCACCACCGGCTGGCGGTAGAAGCGCGCGCCCAGCCGCATCAGCTCATAGGCGAGCGCGGCGATGACCGGGACGAGCAGGATGCGCGAGAGGATCAGCACCGGCGCGGGCGGATGACCGACGAGCGCGAAGACGACGATCGAGACGACGACCACGATCAGCAGGAAGCCGGTGCCGCAGCGCGTGTGGACGCGCGAGGCGCGGCGGACGTGCTCGGCATCGAGCGGATCGCCGGACTCGAAGGCGTTGATGGCCTTGTGCTCGGCGCCGTGATACTGAAAAACCCGCTGAATGCTGGGCAGCCGCCCGATGAGGGCGAGATAGGCGGTCAGGATGGCGAGGCGGACCAGCCCCTCGACGATTAGCGCGACCCAGCCGGCGCCAATCCAGCGCTGGACGAGGCCGACGGCGCCGAGCGGCAGCAGGAAGAACAGACCGATGGCGAAGGCGAGCGAGAAGAGCATCGTGAAGATGAGCGCGGCGCCTCCGATGCCGCCGGCCACGCCCGCATTGGCCTCGACGATGGCGCCGGGGGTGGCGGCCGCGGCACCCGATGCCGCGACAGCGGGCGCGGAGCTCGCGGCTGGGGGCGCCTGTGGCTCGCCGGCCGTCTCGGCGCGCTTCTCGCGCTCGGCCTCCTCGCGCAGGGGCTCGATCGAGACGTTGGCGGCGTACATCATCATGCGCGTGCCGAGTACGAGCATATCCCACAGCAGCAGCACGCCGCGGAAGAAGGGCCAACTGGCGACCTTTGAGCCGTAGAAGCGGCCCTTGAGCGGCTCCTCGTGGACGAGAATGCCGCCGGCCGGGGCGCGCAGTGCGACGGCGGCAGAGCGGCGCCCGCGCATCATGACACCTTCGATGACGGCTTGGCCGCCGTAGTAGTATGTCGCCACCGCGCTCTCCTTCCGTTCCCCATCCGACCGTCTGTGCGGACGCTCGCGCTGCTTTAGCATACCATCATCTATGACGAGCGAAGGTGTCTGCTGGCATGACGTGCCGGGAGCCTTGCGGCCAGCATGGTGCAGTGCCAGGCCCAGGGGACTTGTCGTACAACGAGAGCGAGGAGGCTCGCCGGCTTGCGCCGCGATGCTGTGAGCGTGACCGTCCTAGGGGCGCGGTGTGCGGGACGCATGCCAGCAAAAGAAAGGAGCAGCCACCATGCGCTACCTGTTCATGGCGATTCACTATCCCAAGCCGGAGTACCGGAACGATCTGCTGCGCTGGATTCAGCGGGTCGGAGCGGCCTTGCGAGCCCAGCCAGGGTTGCGCGAGCTTGGCGACTTCGACGACCGAGCCAATGGCAGGATCCTGGCAGTCTCGATCTGGGAGAGCGCGGAGCATTTCCGTGCCGGCAGAGAGCGGGCATTCGCATCGCTGGGCGAGGAGGCTCCCTACGATCTGTGGGAGAGCCGCCCGCTCGAAGTCTACACGCTGGAGGAGATCGAGGAGACGGAGAGCGCCTCCTAGCCGCCACATCTTCAGCGTGAGCGCCCGCCTGGTGAACCCGCTCTATTGTCACGGTTTGGTGAGTATGTTACAGTTGTCGCGGCGTGAGGAAGAAGCGCCAATGGAAGGGCAAACGGACGACCCGAGCGGAGCGTCGCGCAACGCGGAAATGAGGATCTGTTGGCGCAGCCGGCCGAATGGGGTGAGGTGCGAGCGCACCGATGGCGAGGCGCCGCCCCGGCGCCAGGTTGTTTGGCAGCCGCCCGCGCGAGAGATGCGCGCGAGGGAGAGCGGCCAGCATGCGTGTGATGCTGTTTTCCGACACGTATCCGCCGCAAGTGAACGGCGTAGCCACCAGCGTCCATTCGCTGGCGCGGGCCCTGAGCGACCAGGGTCATGCGGTGATGGTGTGCACGGTAGGCGGCGGCCGGCGACGCGCGGCCGGCGATGATCCGTTCGTGGTCGTGCGGACGCGCGCTGTGCCGCTGCCGCTGTACGCCGATTTCACCATTGCGCCGCCGATTGTGCGGGTGTTTGGGCGCTTGGCGCAGCATTTTCGGCCCGATGTAATCCATTGCCATACGCCGTTTGGTGTCGGCTGGCAGGGCGCGCGCGCCGCGATAGCCGGCGGCATCCCGCTGATCGGGACACATCACACGCTCTTCGGCGAATACGTCGAGGCATATTCGCGGCTGGGCCGCCAGGTGAACCAGCGGCTGGCGGCGCTGATCCGGCGCTATGTGGCGAACTTCTACAACCAGTGTGACGTGGTATCGTGCGCATCGCGCTATCTGGCGAATGACCTGCACGCGGGAGGGATGTATCGGCCGGTGGCGATCGTGCCGAACGCATTGAACACAGAGCGCTTCCGGCCGCTCGCCGCCGAGGAGCAGGCACGCAAGATGGGCAAGCGCATCATCTATTTCGGCCGCCTGGCGGCCGAGAAGAACCTGCCGCGGATGATGCGCTTGACCGAGCCAGTGCTGCGCCGGCACCCCGACGTGACGCTGGAGATCGTGGGCGAGGGGCCGGTGCTGGGGAGCCTGACGAGCCTGGCCTACGAGCTGGGCCTGGAGCGCCAGGTGCGCTTCTTGGGATGGATGCGCGGCGAGACGCTGGTGCGGCAGGTGGCAAGCAGTGATATCTGTGTCTCGGCCAGCCTGACGGAGAATCAGCCGATGGCGCTGCTGGAAAGTCTGGCGTGCGGAGTGCCGGTGGTGGCGCTGGCGGCGGCGGGCGTGCCGGAGATCATCGAGGACGGGATGAATGGCTTCTTGGTGGCGCCCGATGACACTACGGAGACCTTCGCGCAGCGGCTGGAAGAGCTGATCGGCGATGCGGAGCTGCGTGCGGCGATGAGCGTGCGCGCCTACGCCTCGGCGCAGGCGTATGCGCAGGCGGCGTGCCTGCGCATGACGCTGGATAGCTACGAAGAGGCGCAGCGTACCGCGGCGGAGCGGCGCGTGCTTGGCCGTCGCCGCGGCCTGCGGGCACGGCGGCTCGATCCACGACACCTGGCGCGGCGCATTCCGGGGCGGATCGCACGACTGCGGCGCTAGGACGCGGCGACAGGCTGCGTGCGGCTACCTGGAGGATGACACAAAACAGGCGCGGATCCTACTGGGGGATCCGCGCCTGAAAAGCTGGCCCGTGCGCGCTAGGCCTCCGCGGTCTCGCTCTCGGGCGTATTCGCCGTCTCATCCTTGAGATTAAAGCGCCGGCGGAAGCGCTCGACGCGACCGGCGGTATCAACGATGCGCTGGGTGCCGGTGTAGAATGGATGGCACTTCGAGCAGATATCTACGCGCAGGTTCTCCTGCGTGCTGCCGACGGTGAAGGTATTGCCGCAGGCGCAGTGCACGGTAGCCTGCACATACTTGGGGTGGATTCCGGACTTCATGAGGTACTCCTGCGGCCCACGCAAGCAGGGCCGTCGCTGGGGATGAGCGTGATTGTCCGTCTCCGGGCGAGGCGGGCGCTACGCTCAACCTGATTATTGTATCACGCCGCCGGAGCAGGCTCAAGTCGTTCGGCAGGTACCGCCGCCCGTGCGCGGTGGAGCACGCGATCCGCAGGGCACGGGCGCGCAAGGGGCAGTGGATGGCCTCATCATGTTAGCATAAGAGGATCGCTCGGTAGGCAGAATAGCTGCTGCATCGGGGTTGACGCGCGGGCGGGAGCATGGCATAATACTGAGGCGCTTTTCCAGGCGCTCCCCTTCCAGTGCGACACGGCGCAATCATCTGCGCCGGTCAGACCCCGCACAAGTGCCATGCAAGGCCTTGACACGGGTACGACAGTGGCATATGATGAGTGGGTGCGTCACCAGTTCCGCCCTCGATGCTCTTGCATCGGCGGCGACGTGCGAGAGCGCACTCCGCCGCTCGGCAAGGCCGGGTACGGCGGCAGGTAGCACCTGAACAACCGCAGAGAGAGCAGATGCGCATATGCGTGCGACAGACAGTGCACGCGACAAGCGCGAAGATTTACTTCGATTTTGCCGTAGCGAACGAGTAGGATCGCACGTAGGCTGCCGTGACAGCGGGAGCTTGCGAGCATGCGCGATCGAGCTTGGCCTCCGCCTTCAATTGGCGTCATGCGAGGTTCTCGTGTGGAGCCGAGAGGTGAGGAGTGTGCCAAGCGGAGCGAGGTACAGGGTGGATGCCTAGGGGCCTTGAGCCGAAGAAGGACGCGGAGAGCGGCGAAACGTGACCGGGGAGCTGCATGCAAGCGATGAGCCGGTCGAATCCGAATGGGGCAACCCACGGCGGTGCG
>DASUBU010000194.1:0-6312 GCA_035763125.1 Ktedonobacterales bacterium | reverse complement strand
GCTGACGAACTTTAGCCGCAACGGCGTGCCGAGCGATCCGCTGAACGTGAAGATAATTGCGACGCCGGGGCAGCTCGCTACGGCATTTGCCGCCGCGGGGTGGTACCGCGCGGACGAGATCGCGCTGATCACCTCGATCCGCATCAGCGTGGATGCCATCCTGCGGCGCAAGTACCCCAGCGCACCGGTCAGCAATCTGTACCTGTTCGGCCGTCACCAGGACTACGCCTTCGAACGGCCCGGCAGCTCGGTGCGCGAGCGCGACCATATCCGTGTGTGGGACAGCGGCGAGCGGGCGAAAGATGGCCGGCCGATCTGGATCGGCGGCGCCACGAAAGACATTGCCATCGAGCTCTCACCGACCACCCGCCTGCCGACGCATCGTATCGCGGACGATGTGGACGAGGAGCGCGCGCAGGTGATCCGCGATCTCACGGAGAGCGGCTGGGTGGTGGGGCAGGACTGGGCGCCAGGCTGGGGCGAGCCGGTGGAGATGAAGAATGCGATGAACGACCCCTGGCACACGGACGGCCGCATCGCTCTGCTGACACTCGCCAACGTGCCGGTGCTGGCGCCGGTTGCGCAGAATGTGCGCAGCCCACTCGGTGGCGACATCGCACGGGCCGTTGGCCGGCTCCTGCGCTGGCGGTTGCCCAAGGCCGGACGGCTGCGCGCGCGCCAGCAGCGACAGACCGAGCGCGAGCGCGAGCGCGCCAGCGTCAGCGCAAAGAAACCGGATTCAAAATAAAGTCAATACTCATCCACATTGCCTTGGTGGTGCGGAAGAAGATGATCGGCAGCAGCGCGACCAGCGGCAGGCCAATCCCAAACACCACCCAGGCCGGTGCGCGCGTGACGATCAGCACGAAGACCAGCGCGGCGGCCAGGATCTCGGTCAACACGAGATTGACCGCCATGGCGCCGGTCCAGTAGCCCTCTTCGCGCTCGTAGACCCAACCACAGGCCGGGCAGCGCTCAAAGAGCGTGAAGCCGTGCGCGAAGAGCTTGCCACGTCCACAGCGCGGGCAGCGCTGGCGCAGGCCACGCAGCACCACTTTGCCGAGGTAGGTCTGTCCGAAGATCCCCATGGCGTGTTACTCGCTGTCTTCCTCGCTCGGCATTGGAACGGCTGTGGCTTGTTCGCTCTTTGCCCGCTCCGCTGTGAAGCGTACCCAGCTGAGACGCTCGGGCGCGCCGATGTCGCGAGTGTGGGCGTCGTCGTTATATTTCGCCAGGCGCCAGCGGCGCGAGAAGCCATCTACATCTTCCTCCATCCACAGCGTAATGGAGGTATTGTGGGTGAGCAGGCCCGCGCGCCCCGGCACCAGGGTGTTCATGCCGAAGAAGACCGCTAGCGAGGCATCCACCACGCCGCCGTGGCAGACGACGACAATCTCCTTGCCCTCGTGCTCGTTGATGATGCGGTTGAGCGCGGTGCCGATGCGCAGGGTGAACTCGCCCCAGTTCTCGCCGGTGGTGCCGATGCGTTGGTACGGAGTGACGCGGTGATCGGGCCAGTGATCCTTGACCTCTTCCCAGGGCAAGCCGTCCCAGTCGCCGACGCGCATTTCTTGTACCTCGTGGTCAGGAATGATCGGCACGCCCAGCGCCGGCCGGATGATCTCCGCCGTCTGCAGAGCGCGCGGCAGCGTGCTGGCGATCAGCACGTCGGCGGCAATCTCGCCGGTGGCCGCCAACCGGTCGCGCAGCCGTGCGGCCTGCTCGCGTCCCAGCGGCGTCAGTCCTTCGTCGCCGCGCGGCCCAGCCACCATACCTAACGGTGGCACATTGCAGAACGCCTGCCCATGCCGTATCAGATAGAGTCTCGTCACGTCCCGGTCCCTTTCGTAGCTATCCTGCCTTGCGCGCGCCGACCGCCAGTGGCAGCAGCTCGCGCAGAGCGCCCAGCATGCGCTCCGGCTCGTCGCCGAGGTGCCTCTTGGGCACCCGCAGCTCGCCGTACTGCACGCCGATATCGTTGCGGTATTTGCGGTAGAGCGCCACGCGGTCTAGCGCGGCGGCCTTGCGCAGCTTGAGCACGGCCTGGCCGTCGCGCATGCCAATGGACTCGAAGCCCAGCTCGCCGGCCTCGGTCTTCAGGCGCACCAGCGCGAGCAGATGGGCGGCCGGCTCAGGCGGCGTGCCGAAGCGATCGGTCATCTCGGCGGCGATGGACTCGACCTGCTCCGGCGTCTCCAGCGCGGCCAGACGTTGATAGAAGCCCATCTTCAGCCCACGGTCGGGAATGTACTCGTCGGGGATGTAGGCGTCCACCGGCAGATCCACCGTCACCGGCGCCGGCTTCGGCCCCACCCGCTCACGCTCGCCCTTCAGCTCGGCAATCGCATCGGCCAGCAGGCGCGTATACAGCTCGAAGCCGACCGCGTTGGCGAAGCCGGATTGCTCCGCGCCGAGCAGGTTGCCCGCGCCGCGCAGCTCCAGGTCTTTCATCGCGATGCGGAAGCCCGCGCCCAGCTCGGTCGCCTCGAAGATCGCCCGCAGTCGTTTCTCCGCGACCGGCGTGAGCTTGGTGTCCTCCTGATAGAGGAAGTAAGCGTACGCCTGCCGATTCTCGCGGCCAACGCGCCCGCGAAGCTGATAGAGCTGCGAGAGGCCGAAATAGGCGGCATTGTTGACGATGATCGTATTGGCGTTGGGGATGTCTAGCCCGTTCTCGATGATCGTCGTGCTGACCAGCACATTGTGCTCGCCGGCTGAGAAGTCCAGCATCACACGCTCGAGCTGATCCTCGGGCATTTGACCGTGGGCGACGGCGAAACTAGCCTCCGGCACGAGCTTTTGCAGCCGCTGCGCCAGCGCCTGGATGCCCTGTACGCGGTTGTGAACGAAGAAGACCTGGCCGCCGCGGTCCACCTCGCGCAGGATGGCCTCGCGCAGGATCGCGTCGTCCCAGTGGCGGATGTACGTGCGGATCGGCAGGCGCTCCTGCGGCGGCGTCTCGATCACGCTCATGTCGCGGACGTTGACCAGCGCCATGTGCAGCGTGCGCGGGATCGGGGTGGCCGTCAGCGTCAGCACGTCCACCTCTGTGCGAAGCTGCTTGAGGCGCTCCTTGTGCATCACGCCGAAGCGCTGCTCCTCATCCACGATCACCAGGCCGAGGTTGTTGAAGACGACGTCTTTCTGCAGCAGGCGATGTGTGCCGACGAGGATGTCCACCCGACCGAGCGCGAGATCGCGCAGCACCTCCTTCTGCTCCTTCTCGGAGCGGAAGCGGCTGAGCAGCTCGACACGGATGGGATAGGGCTTGAGGCGCTGCGAGATGGTGTTGAAGTGCTGGAGCGCGAGCACCGTCGTCGGCACCAGCACGGCGACTTGCCGCTGATCCAGCGCGGCCTTGAATGCGGCGCGCAGCGCGACCTCGGTCTTGCCATAGCCCACATCGCCACAGACCAAGCGATCCATTGGCCGGGCGCGCTCCATGTCGGCCTTCACTTCCTCGATGGCGCGCAATTGGTCGGGCGTCTCCTCGTAGGCAAACGACTCCTCCAGCTCGCGCAGCCAGGGCTGCTGCTCGTCCGAGGGGAAGGCATGGCCGATGGCCGCCTCGCGCACGCTGTAGAGCCGCAGTAGGTCCTTGGCGACGTCGGTCACGCTCTCCTTGGCGCGCTGCTTGGCCTTCACCCACTCGCTGCCGCCCAGCTTCGAGAGCGCGGGGGCGGCGTCGCCCATGCCGATGTACTTGGTGATGCGGTCGAGCTGGTCGGTGGGGATGTAGAGCTTGTCGGTACCGGCGTACTGGATGTGCAGATACTCGCGCTCGACGCCGCTGGTGGCGAGCCTGACCAGCCCCTCGAAGCGTCCGATGCCGTGGTCCTGATGCACGACGAAGTCGCCGACGTGTAGCTCCGCCAGGAATGCCGCCGAGCTGACGCCCGCCTGCCGGCGCTGGTCGCGCCGCTTGGACCAGCCGAAGATCTCGGCATCGGTGAAGACGGTTAGCGCCAGCGAGCGGCTGTGCCAGCCCTCCGGGAAGCGGCCGTGCACCACCTCCAATGTGCCGGGCTCCGGCGCCGCCGGCAGATCTGTCTCCGGCGAGACCATCACAGCATTGTTGTGGCCCAGCAGCGCCTCATCGCCGAAGAGCTCCGCGATCCGCCGCGCCTGGCCGCTGACCACCACCACGCGCTGGCGCTGATCGAGCAGCTTGCGTACGTCGGTGGCAAAGGCCCGCAGGCGGCCGCCATAGGACTGCGCAGGAACGAGGTCGGGGACCAGCGCCGAGCCAGGGTGAGCGTCGGGATCGGCGGACTCGTCCTCGACCAGCGGGGCGAAGCGCACCTGCGGCCGCGCGGCAAGCTGCGGCGCGAGTCGCTCCCACGGCACGAAGGCCGGCAGCACGCCTGGCGGCATCTCGCCGTCGCGCTCCAGCCGGTCGCGCGCCTCCTCGCCCTCAGCCTCCAGCTCCGCGATGATGCGCGCGAGTGCATCGGCGTCATGCAGGACGAGCAGCCCCGACGGCGGCAGGTAGGCCAACGGAGAGGCCAGCTCATGCAGATACGGCAGGTAGAAGCCGATGTCGTCAAACGACTGGCTGTTGCGCAGCGCCTCCAGGTCGCGCTGCCAGCGCTCGCGGGCGTCTTCGTCCACGCCGACCAGACTCAGCTTGACGAGCTGGCGCGCGGCGGCCGGGCCGCGCAGGGCCAGCGCCTCGCGCGCCGGACCGATCAGCACGGCATCCACCGGGTTGAGCGAGCGCTGCGTCTCAGGATCGAACGTGCGGACGGATTCGATCTCGTCGCCGAAGAACTCGACGCGCACGGGCCGGACGAGCGCCGGCGGAAAGACATCCACGATGCCGCCGCGATGACTGATATGGCCGGCCTCTTCGACCTCCGGCGCATGCTCGTAACCCAGACTCAGCAGGTGCTCCAGCAGGATGCGCGGATCGAGCTGCATCTCCGGCCGCAGCTCCAGCAGCGCGCCAGCGTATTCCACTGGTGGCATGATCGGCTGCGCCAGCGCGCGTGCCGGCATCACGACGATCATGGCCCCAGCCGGACGCGAGAGCGCCGTCAGCACGTTCATGCGCGCCTTGAGGGCGTCGGCCTCGGGCATCAGGCGCTCGTAAGGCAGGGCGTCGGCGTCGGCGTAGGGCAACACCGGGAAGTCGCGGCCCACCAGGCCCACAAGCGCGTCCACCGCGCGCTCCAGCTCGCCGCGATCGCGCACGACGTAGAGCACGGGGCGGTCCTGCGCCGCGGCGAGCGCAGCGACGATATAGGGCTTGGCCGCCTCGGCAATCCCGGCCAGCACGGGAGCGCCGCGCTCGCGAGCGATCTCCGCACGCAAACGGGCGAATTCCAGCCGGTCACTCAGCAGCGGCAGTAATCCACGCAACGACACCGGCAGCCTCCGAATGTCTCAATATAGTCGCTCTGCTTCGCCCTTTCAGGCATTGTACTTGTTCATGGCGAAGTCCGCGCCCTCGCTGAGCCAGCACAGCGCGGCATCAGCCGCGCGCTCGATGGCAGCATCAAGTGCAATGCGCTCATCGCCCTGCGGGCGGCTCAGGAGGAAGTCCGCGTTCTCGTCGCGGCCGTTAGCCGGGCGGCCGACGCCGATGCGAATGCGGGCAAATTGGTTGCTACCCAGCAGGCGGATGATAGACTCCATACCATGCTGGCCGCCGGCCGAGCCGGTCGCGCGCACGCGCACTTTGCCCAGCGGCAGGTCCAGATCGTCGCAGATCACCAGCAGACTAGCCGGGGCGAGCTTGTAGAAGCGCACCAGCTCGGCCACCGCCACGCCGCTCTCATTCATGTAGGTCTGTGGCTTGGCGAGCACGACCTTCTCGCCACCCAGAATGCCCATGGCGACCTGCGTCTTGCCGCGATGCGCGCCCCAGCTCCAGCCCTCGCGCTGGGCGATGATGTCCACGGCATCAAAGCCGGCGTTGTGGCGCGTGCGGGCATAGCGCACCCCGGGATTGCCCAGGCCGACGATCAGCTTCACTGTCTTTCTGTTCACTCCTGGCCGCCAGGTCGGGGCGTGCGCAACACGCCCGTTCGCGGCGCGCCTGCCGGCATGCAACACGATGCGGGGCAGCCGCGCTGCGGCCCCCCTCTCGCGGCGCGTGCGACCGCGCCTACACTCGTCTATTGTACCACGCCGGCACGGTGCTCCGCTGGCCGATAGTAGACGTGGTGCGGTACGATAGCCGCGAGATAGCTCGCCCAGCAGGAGGATATCGCCGATGCCGCTCGATCCCGCCTTGCAAGGCCAGGAGACGCAGTCCGAGACCAGCACGATCGCCGCCGCCGACATTGCCGCCTTCGCCGCGGCCGTTGG
>DASUBU010000193.1:0-19689 GCA_035763125.1 Ktedonobacterales bacterium | reverse complement strand
ATGCGCCGCGCGAATGAGGGCGCAAGCGCTTCGTCTATGGCACCGAGCAGCCGCCACCACGGGAGACCCGCACATGGTGAGAAGAGATCAACGACACGGACGCCTTTCCACCCTGTTGCGCGTGTTTAGTCCTCTCGCGGTTTGCTTGGTGGCGGCTGTCTGCCTGGCGAGCTGCAGCGGACATGCCCGGCAGACACCGCTGGCAACGCCGCACGTGGCAGGGGCTGTGCCGATTCCTGGCATTACCGATCTCGAACAGCGCCTGCACGACCCCTATCTCTATGACATCGCAACATACGCCGCACCGGCCGATCCCGCCAGCCCCACTCACCTGCTCTTCCAGCTCGACCACAATCTCTACGACGCGCGGCTGGATGGCACGCAGCTCCATCGCGTGCCGAGCGCGATTCCTTGTGACGAAACGTTCGCGGTCACCCCTGACGGTCGCTGGGTCGCCTGCGGCAACGCCGACGGGATCGCGCTGATCCCCTTGGCGTCGCAAACCGGCGAGGGAAGCCGCCAGATCGTGCGCAATCAGGACCACGACTTCGAGGGGTATCCGGCATGGGCGCCAGACGGCCAGCACCTGGGGGTAGTCAATAGTATGGGCGGCGGCTGCGCCATCGGCATCTATGCCATCCAAGGGGACTACGCCACGGCCAACCTCATCGCCGTGCTGGCGTTTCCGCAGTTTGCCACGCCAGACCCGCCAGGCGCCCGGTGTGGTGTGACGGGCCTCTCCTGGTCGCCGGATGGCTCATGGCTGACATTCCAGGTCAGACGGCCGAGCGGCATCCTAACCCTGTACGGCGTGCAGATCGCCAGCGTCTTGCCAGACCTCTTGCGCGGCAGCGGTGATGTCAACCCATCCCAGGTGACGACGGTACCGGTCTCCGCCGATGTGCTGCTCGATTTGGGCGAGACGGCGCAAGCGCTCGCTCCAACATGGCGCCACGCAGGGCACGCTCTCGCCGTCACCGATCCGCGCGGCAACACAATCGTGGAGGTGGACAGGGCGAGCAGACAGCAACAAACGCTGCTCGGCTCATTGCCGGAGCACGTCTGCTCATCGTCGTGGACACCTGACGACCAGCATCTGGTGTTTCTCCTGTGTCGGCAAGAAGGGTCGTTAGCCGCAGGCCCTCCGCCAGCGCAGCCCTACATCTTCACTCCATCGACAGCGGCGAGCGGTGCATGAAAGGTGCTCGACCTGACTGCTTATCGAAGTGCAGGCGGCTGTAGTCCTGAACGGGCAACCTTCGACTCGAAACAAGGTATGGATGATACGATGATGGCGCATCTAGCAGACCGCCCACTTGAAAGCGAGAAGCGCACATGTATGTCCCCTCCGCGGTGCAGCAGGTCCTCTTCGCTGCGTTCGCATTCACCTGGCTCGGCGTCGGAGCCGTCCTGTTCTTGCGCACCAGAGTCGTGCAGAACGCCTATCTGCGGCGGTTCGAGCACGAAATCGACTTCCACATCGGCGATCCCATCTTCATCCCAGGCTCCCTCCGAGCCTATCGTGCGATTGGCCGCGTGATGCGTGAGCCGCAACCAGATCCCGAACTGGAGCGGCACCGGCGCGAGATCTATCGGCGCTTTCGCTACTACCTCATCTGGATCTTCGGCTTTCCACCAATCGTCTTCGCGGTGATGGCACTCGCGCTCACGAAGGGCCTTGTGCACTCGCAGTGAGGTATGTGTTAGTGGCATCGGCGCTGCTGGAAGGCCAGCTGGCGGCAGTGAGGCCGCATGGCTGGTAGCGCTGCTGTGTGCTACAGTGCCATCTGAGATTTTGTGCCGCGATGCAAGTGGACTATGCTATGGGCCAGACGCTAGAGCAGCGTGCGGAGAGCGAAGGCAGGTGCGCGGTGCGTGAGGAAGACGAGCAGGCGCGAGAATGCCAACCAGACCGGTGAACACGCTGCGCACCAAGCGCCAGGAACAGGCAGCCGCCCGCCGCGAGCAGCTGGTGCACACGGCCATGCGCCTGTTCGCGGAGCGGGGCTACCGCGACACATCGGTGCGCGACATCGCCCGCGCCGCCGAGGTGAACGAGGCGCTCCTCTATCACTACTTCACGAGCAAAGCCGACCTCTTTCGAGCGGTCCTGGCCGAGTACGCGCCGTTCCGCGCCGTAGAAGCGTTCCGCACCGCCGCGGCAGGCCCAGCAGCGCCGCGCTCACTGCATGACGCACTCCTGGCGTTTGGGCGCGACTTCCTGGCCCGTCTGCGGCAGCACCGCGCCTTCGTCGTCGCCATGCTGACGGAATCGGCACACGACCCAGAGCTTGGCGCGATCTTGGGCGAGTTTCTGCGCACCACCGGTGACGAGATGACCCGGCTTCTGGCCGCCTATCAGGAGGCCGGCCAGATAGATCCCCACCTGCCCCTCGCGGCGGCAACCCGTATGCTGCAGGGCAGCCTGTTGTTTCAGTTCCTCGCCAACGCGCTGCAGGCGCCATCCTCCCCAGAGGCGGATGACGCGCTGCTCGGCGATCTCGTCGGCGTGCTGCTCGCGGGACTGCAGCCGCGCTAGCCCGCCCGCTCACATGCATTGGCGCACGGCCAGCGCCCACCTGATCCGCTGCGGTTGGCCGCCGATTGCTGCCGCGGCACCCAGGCGATCTCCGCCACTCGTCGCACTCACATTCGCACCTGCACACACTTGACATCCTTCGCGATCTCGCTATACAGTGTTTATTAATCGCTGTTTAATGAATTGCGAGGCGTGTCATGCGTGTGCTCCGCAACCCGTTCTACCTGATGGCGGGCGTCTATCTGGTGCTCGCCGTGCTGGCCCTCGCGGCCCTGGCGCTCGTGACGGCTGACGTCATGGCCCCCATTCCCGGCCTCGTCTGGATGCGCATCCACCTGCTGACCATCGGGGTCGTCGTACAGGTTGTGCTTGGCGCGCTCCCCAGTCTGGCCGCGGCCAGGCTCCAGAGACAGCCGCCTGGGCGCACGATGAACAGCGCGCTGTGGCTGCTGGCGAACGCCAGCTTCGCGCTGCTGCTCTACAGCATGCCGCAAGGGCTCGCGTATCTGGCGGCGGCCGCTGCGGTTGGGATCTTCCTGGCCATTGTGCTCATGCTCGCGAGCCTGCACCGGCGCGGCGCATGCCCGCCGGTCGGTGCACGTGCCGGCCTGCTCCTCTTCGTCGTGGGGCCGCTGTTCTTTCTCGTCGGCATCTTCATGGCGGTGAGCATGCTGCTGCACTGGCCGGCACCTGGCGGCTTCTTTGGCCAGTTGGAGGCGCACGTCCACGCCAACGTCTGGGGCTTCCTGGCGCTTGTGGTCGCGGGCGTCCTGCTGGAGCGCCTGCCGGCGGCAGTGGACCGGCCACTGCGCTGGCCCTCGCTCGTGCCACCCACGTCCTGGCTGCTGGTGCTCGGCACGGCGGGCCTGGTCTTCGGCCCGTGGCTGGCGGTGCTCCCCATGACCATCCTGGGCATCGCCGTCTACGTCACGGGCACCGGGTTGCTGCTCGCCAATCTGGTGGCAACGGCGATTAGCGGCCATCGCTGGACGGCCAACATCGCCCATCTGCTGGTTGCGTATATCTGGATGCTCGTGCCGGCGGCGATCGCGCCGATCATCCTGACGATTACTGGCAAGCTGCCCACCGGCCAGGTCGAGGCGGCGGCTGTCTCTGGCCTGATCGCCGGATGGGTATTGCAGGTAGCGCTCGCTGGGCTGCCGTTGCGGTTGCGCGAGCTACGCCAGCGAGCTACCGGCTGGGACGGCTCCTGGATTAGTCTCGTGCTGCTGAATGTCGGGGTGCTGCTCGTCTGGGTTTCGGCGTTTATCTCCACGCCGAGCGTGACGACCTACCTGACGGCCGCGGGCTATGGCCTGGTGGTGGTCGCGTCGGTGCGCCCGCTGGTCGCGATCCTCAAGCTGCTGCTGGCAGCCCCGCGGTCTGCACCAAATGAACCGGCGCTCGCCACGCTCCCGGCCTCGGCCTCGGCTGCAGCAGGCGACGGCACAACGCACGCCCCATCCTCATAACGGGGAAGGGGCGTGTGAAGGGAGAGAGCTTGGCGCGTGCTAGCGCACCTTCTCTGAGATGGCCTTCGCTTGGGTGAAGAGCAGCAAGTAGTCGCGCCCGCCGGCTTTCGAGTCGGTGCCCGACATGTTAAAGCCGCCGAACGGATGCACGCCCACCAGCGCGCCCGTGCACTTACGGTTGATGTAGAGGTTGCCGGCGTGGAACTCGCGGACAGCGCGCTGGATGCGCTGGCGGTCGGTCGAGTAGAGCGAGCCGGTCAGCCCATACTCGGTGTCGTTGACGATGCGCAACGCGTCGTCGAAGTCCTTGGCCCTGGTGATCGCCAGCACTGGCCCGAAGATCTCCTCCTGGCTGATGCGTGCGTCGGGCGCCACATCGGCGATGATCGTCGGCGGGATGAAGTAGCCGGGCCGGTCCAGCGGCTCGCCGCCCATCAGCACGCGCCCCTCCTGCTTGCCGATCTCCAGGTAGCCCGTGATCTTCTTGTACGCGTTCTCGTCCACCACCGCGCCCATCGTGTTCTTGGGGTTGGTCGGGTCACCGATGGTGAGCTGTTTGGCGCGCTCGACGATCTTGGGCACGAGCTGATCGTAGACCGCCTCCACAATCACCGCCCGCGAGCACGCCGAGCACTTTTGCCCCTGGAAGCCGAAGGCCGACGCCACGATGCCCTGCGCCGCGGCGTCCAGGTCGGCTGTCTCGTCTACCGCGATGGCGTCTTTGCCGCCCATCTCCAGCACCGCGCGCTTGATCCACTTCTGCCCCGGCCGCGGCTGTGCCGCCAGCTCGTTGATGCGCAGGCCCACCTCGCGTGAGCCGGTGAACGAGACGAAGCGCGTCAGCGGATGCTGCACCAGCGCGTCACCAATCGTGCCGCCCGGCCCCGGCAGGAAGTTCACCACGCCCTTGGGCAGCCCCGTCTCCTCCAGCAGATCCACGAAGCGCGCCGCCACGAGCGCCGCCGTGCTGGCCGGCTTGAGCACCACCGTATTGCCGGCCACCACCGCCGAGCTGGTCAGCCCCACCATGATCGCGCAGGCGAAGTTCCACGGCGGAATCACCGCGCCCACGCCGAGCGGGATATAGACCAGCTCGCTCTCTTCCTCGGGGATCTTGGTGATCGGCTGCTCGCCCGCCAGCCGCAGCGCCTCGCGGCCGTAGAACTCCAGGAAGTCAATCGCCTCGGCGGTATCGGCGTCGGCCTCCACCCAGCTCTTCGAGACCTCATAGATCATCAGCGCGTTGAAGTAGAAGCGCCGCTCGCGCAGCAGCTCCGCCGCGCGGAAGAGGTAGCCCACCCGCTCGCTGGCTGGCGTGTATCGCCACGTCTGGAACGCGCGCCAGGCCGCCTCGATGGCCTCGTTAGCCTCCGCCACGCCGGCCTTGGCGAAGCGCGCCACCACCTGCTCGGGGTTGGCCGGATTGATCGAGGCGAAGGTCTCGGCGGTCGTCCGCCGCTCGCCGCCGATGATCAGCGGATACGTGCGGCCTAGCTCGCCCTCCACCTGGCGCAGGGCCGCCTCCTGCGCCTGCGCGTTCTGCGGCTGGCTGAAGTCGGTCAGCGGCGTGTTGACGAAGGGGGCTAGCGTCTCGGTGGACGCCATACCGGCGGTTGCCATGGTGGGCACTCTCCTTTGAGCGCGAAAGCGCAGTCATGCCGAAGCTCAGTCGTGTCACAGCGTTGGTATTGTACATCGCGACGGCCGCGCTGGTGCTTCTCAGCGGCGGCAAGCAGTGCTAAAATCGAAGAATGTAAGGCCGCGCGAGGAGCGATGGAGGAAGGAACGGGTGCGGATGAGCGGATCAGATGTCTTCGCGCGGCTGGCGGGCGATTTCGAGGGGCTGCCCGATGCGGAGTCCGACGCCGTGCTCGGCGCGCGGCTGCATCTGCATCTGCGCGGCGAGTTCGACGCCCGCGCGGGCTGCTGGCCCGGCCGCGACGAGCACGATACCCTGCGTCGCACCGCGCATGCCGTCGAGGTGCTGCACCGGCTGGACCTGGACGCGGATACCGCCGCGATGGTGCGCACCGGCGGCAACTGGCTCATCAATCTGCCCGGCTGCGATGCGCTGCCGCACGCCGAGCGCGCCCGTATCCGGCTCTATCCCAGCCGCTTCAAGACCCTCGCCTATCTGCGCCGCTTCGACGACGATCTGCTGCGGCGCGACTTCCTGGAGCTGCTGGGGCTCGAGCTCGGCGGCATGGTGCGCGGCGTCACCGAGTCCGACGTGCTCACCACCTGCATCGTGCTCGATACACTGCTTACGCTGGAGCGCGCCGGCCGCCGCTTCGAGCTGTGCCCCGATGAGCGGTACGAGCGCGTGATCGTCGCCCTGCGCCGCCAGCTCAGCCGCTGGCGCCCGGAGACCGCCCCCACTACCGCGCGCGGCGCCACCCGACGCGGTGCGCCCTCGCACCCCATGCCACGTCGCGCCGCCGTCACTGCCGGCGAGATTCGCAATACGCGCGACCTCAGCTATACGCTTGGACTGCTGCTGCACGCCGACCGCCCCAACCTCGCCCCGCGGGCCGTACTGAACGCGATGCAGGCGCTCGTGGCCGCGGCCAGCGCGCTCGACCACGGCGGCGACCTGCCGCAGACGCTCTACGCGGCGCTCCAGCTCGCCGAGCACTTCCGCGGCGACGAAACCGTGCAGGCGATGCTGCAACGCCTCCTGCATGGCCTGCGCGACACCTACGCCACCCCCGACGCACCCCGCCGCTGGGACCTCTCGTACCACACACTCGTCCTGCGGCTGCTGCTGACCCACCATGGCGACGCCGCCTTCTCGCGCCAGGTCGTCGCCTGCTATCTGCGCGAGGCCGAGCGGCAGCAGGCCGCCGAGCGCAGCTCGCTGGAAGACGAGTTGAAGCCCGTGTTGCGCGAGCGCATCGAGCTGCAGTTCGGCGAGATCGTCGAGCTGACCGGCGGCTACACCGACGACCGCATCTACCGCGTCCCCTTCGCCTACTGGTACGCCCTGCCCGACCATGACGCCGCCTGGCGTCCAGGACACCACGGCCGGCTCGAGGCTTCCGTCATCATCAAGCGCAGCACCAGCGACGCCTTCTCGCGCGCCACCAGCAACTACCAGCAGCTTCCGCCGGCCCTGCGCCGCTTCTTCGTGCGTCAGCCCGAGGCCTCGCAGGTGCGCACCTCCGGCGCGAACGACGGGATCGGCACCGCTAGCAACGGCACCGCCTACTATCTCACTATGGAAGACCTCGCTGAGATGGAGACCTTCGAGCAGCTCATGAACGGCTTCGACCAGCGCGCGATGGCCGATCAGCACGCGCGCCTGATCCGCGCCGCCGCCGACCGCATTGCCGAGACGGTCTCGGCGCTCTTCCGCGAGACGCAGCGCGGCCCCTCGGACTTCCCCGGCACACAGGTCGCCCGACTTTATCTGGCAAGCATTGACGGCAAGCTGGCCCGCGCCATCCAGCGCGCGCCCTGGCTCAAGACGCCGCTCGAAGGCTGCGCCGTGGGCGAGGCGCGTTACCGTCCCTTCGAGCAGTACCTCGCCAGCATCACGCGCCATATGGCCGATCTGCAGCCGCGCGCGCTGGGCCTGACCCACGGCGACCTGCACCCGCGCAACATCATGATGGATACCGCCTGCACCCACCTGAAGCTGATTGATCTCGACAAGCTCACCTGGATGGGCGACTACGCCGCCGATCTGGGCAATCTGCTGGCCGACGTCTGCATCTTCCGCCGGCTCGCCACCCCCGAGCGCGAGTTTGGCCTGCGCGCCGACCAGATCACCTTCGCCCGCAACGCCGAGGGCACGCTGCTCGACAACACCTTCGCGTACCCCGCGATCGGCCGTCCAGCCACCGTGCTCTGGCAGCAGCACCTGCTGGAGCGCGCGGCGGCCTTTGCCGACCAGCTCGACGACCGCACCTGGCGCCCCCGGTTGTGGCTCGCCGCGGCCACGGCGCTCGTCACGCGGCTGACCTTCGTCGCCGAGAAGCACATCGCCGCCGTGCTCTATGCCGAGGCGGTGCGCCTGCTGAGCGAGCTGGCCCGCTTCCTGGAGTCGGGTACGCCCCTGCCGGCGCTGCCCGTCCCAGAGGCGCGCCCGCAGGGGACACCGCGCGCCGCTGCCGGCGAGCTGCCGGACTGGATCTCCGGCCAGCCGCTGGCGCAGGCGCTGCACGATAGCCTGCGCCGTCTCGGCCTGCGCCCGGAGACCGACCGCGCCACCGTCACCTACTATCTGCCCGCGCCGGCGGAGGGCGCGCTGCTGCGGCTGATCCTGCCGCGGCGTGGTGAGGGCATCGCGCGCCTGCTGCTGCCCAGCGGTGCGGAGACCGCCGAGGCTGAGCTTGAGGGCCTGCATGTCGTGCGCAGCGGCCAGGAGAACGATGCCTTCGGCACCATCGTGATCGTCAACGTGGATAGCGACCCTACCATGCTGCTCGCCGTCGCCCGCCAGGCGATGGAGGCCGCCACCGTTCGCGTGCGCTAGATGCAGTTCCAACACCCAGCAACAAAGCGGTTATACCGTGTCGCACCACGCTGGTGTAGTTTGTCCGTCGCACCGCCAAGCCAGAGCTTGCCAGGGCAGCAGAGATGCCACTGTACACCGGTGCGATGCGACGGCATATCATGAAGGCAAAGAATGAGCCTGCACGCGGGATATCCCAAAACAGCGATACCCGGCGGAGATGGCAGGCAACTCCTGCATCCCCAGTTTTGCCGCGACGCGCAGAGAGGCGACGTTCTCGGGCTCGATTTGCGCGATGACCTGGATGACCGTGGTCTGGGCAAACGTCCAGGATATCAAGGCAGCGGTTGCTTCGGTGGTAAAGCCATACCCACGCACGTGAGGCACCACGCTGTAGCCGATTTCCGCGGTCGACGCGTCGCGTACCGGTTCGTGGAAGCCAATATCGCCGATGACACGCCCGTAGCCGGGGTGGATCACCATCCAGATCCGCCGAGCGGCTTGTGGCTCCCGCCTCATCGTCTCGATGAGATTGGGAAGGACGCGGAGCAAACTCGGACCAAGCCACCATTGCTCTGGAACCGCCGCGCCGAGGCGCGTTCCCACGCCGTCGCGCTCGCCGCGCACGAGCGCTTCGACTTCGGTGAGCGAGGGCGCATACAGGCGCAGGCGCGGTGTGGTGATCTCGACGGGGATATCCATGTCCGAGTTCCTTCAAGCCGATGCGTGGCAACAGCGTGTAACTGTAACACATCCGCGCACGTTGCCGCCGCGCTGATCGGGTAAGACCTTGGTAGCATCCCTACTCTCTGTGTATGGTCACCGCGACGCATCGGCTCATGTCAACGGGACACGCGCTCCTCCTCTCCTCCGTCCCTGCTCTGCCTGGCGGTCCACTGAATACGCGCTCGGTGGCACCGTTGTCGTTTGACGGCCACCCCAGCCAATGGTGTGCGGGACTGGGGATGGAGCATTCTACAATCGTATGGGGCGACGCCGTATCACTTGGGAGAAGCTAGGTTTCCTCCTGATGGCTTTGCACAATCATCAGCAGGCAGCTACTCCTCTCCATCGCGCCGAATCTTAGCTGACGACTTTCTGTTGCCATGTCTGCGATTGCCATGTCTGTGTTGGCTTGCAGGGCGGGTTGTCGACTTAAGCAAGACCATTGCACCAACGACAAGGGCCAGGATGAGCCCGACGAGCACGTGGGCCAGGGGGTCCAACAGACGCATTGCTTGCGCCGAAACTGCGCTCCTGCCATAAGCAGGCGATGGGTGGAGGAAGCTGAGGAATCCCAGAGCTGCCATTTCCAGACCCAGGGCACAAGCGACTGCTACAAAAGCGCGTTTGGGGGTCCGCTTCGTGGGTGAGTACGTTGGTGAATGGATATACGTGCGTTCCTCGGTTGGTGCCCGGCGTTCGCTCAGATAGAGCACGCCGCCAACGGTGAACCCAACGAGCGCCAGATAAAGAAGAAGGCGAAGGTGTCTGCCGTGAACATACGCCCGTTTGGTCCTCTCGCTGGGATGAAACCTGCCCATGCAATCAAGCGAACTCAGATGACTAGTGTGTCGGAACTAACTCAAGGCTGTGCTAACAGTCCGCTCACATGAAGAGCGGGAAGTCTTTGGGCAGCGGGTAGACGCGGAAGTCGTTGAAGGCTCCGATTTCCAGCGAGTCGTCAATGTACATGCCCACTTGCCCGCCCAACTCCGCGCTGGGAATCTGATACGAGCCGATGAAGGTGTCGTTGATGAAGCAAAGGAAGTGGCTGCCACGCATCACCACTAACAACCGATTGGCAGCGTTGAGGCCGGTGTGGATTGCTGAGCTGCGCCCCTCATCTATTGATAGCCAGCTCGCGTCGTTGTCGCCTTCGATGCGCTTGAGCCGGGTGAGCTGCCACCACCCGTCATTTGTCACCTCGAAGACCACCATGCGGTAGGGATCCTCATTGACACGTACCTCCACGCCAATCGCGTTGTAGGCGTTGGCGGCTCCATCGAGCCGCCGCAGCCGCGTCGTCACCTCCACCGCCGCATCCGCCATCCACACACCCGACCATGAGTCCATGTATTGCGTAGGGTCATCACCGCTCAGCTCATAGGACGAGTTCGCGATTCCGTAGAACTGGGGATCATCTTGTGTAGGATGATGGTTGTACCACCGATATGCCGAGGTGGTCAGCGGATCGGCGATGAGCGGCTGCTGCGTGTGAATGCGCTGGATCAGCGCGCTATAGTAGCGCGGCTGGACGCGCTGCAGGGCCCAGCCGGTGGAGTAGAGCAGCAGACTGGGCAGCACGAGCACCGCCCAGGCCAAGCAGCCCCAGGGCACCGAGCGCTGCGCAGGGAGAGTAGGCACGGTCGGCGGCAGCGCTACGGGTGTGGTGATGATCGGGTTGGTTTCGACTGTTGTGGTGACACGGTAGCCATTGGCCGCATGATCGAACGTCTCGACCGGATCCTTGGCTTCCTGCTTCTGCTGTTGGAGCTGGACGATGCCGGCAGTGAGGTCGCGCAAGGGCAGCCCTGTGGCGGACGCGATGCGCCGACAAAGGGCTGCATGGGCGGCGCGCTCCTCCGGTGTGGATTGCGCGTTCTGCTCCCATAGCAGCACAGCCGTCGGCGCTTCAAGCGCATAGATGAAGTAGCGCCGGCCATCGGTCTGGCTGCGGTAGGAGAGCGTCGTGAAGCTCCGGCAGTCGCGCCAGGCAATCCGCCGCCGGCGCCAGCCATACCGCCATGCCACCCCCTCATCATCGGCAACAACGTGCAGGCTGCGCTGGCGCCTTTGCCGCAGCAAGAGCACGCCGAGCAGTGTGCAGAAGATGGTGAGGCCGGCGATGATCCCCAGCGCGAGGCGTGCGCTCTCATCATGCACTGAGACGGCGGCCAGCACCAGCGCCATCAGGCCGAGGACGCCTGCCAGCGCCCAACAGGTGATGCCCAGGACCAGCGCCCAGGCGAACGTCGCAATTGGACGCTGGAGCGCGTCGAGCGCGACGGGCAGCGCGGAGACATCCTCGGCACGTAGTGGCTCCGGCTGCTCGGCGGCAAGGGGAGCCAGCGCGGCATCGCCATCCACCGCGGCCCGACGAGCGGCCAGTACAGCGCGTTTCGACCGGAAGATATCGTCAAAGACGTGTCTGCGACTCAGCAGTGTGAGCACGAGCGGCAGGAAACTCAACTGCCCGCTGGCTGTGTGCCAGAAGCTGCTCCAGTCTCCGGTCGTCCAGGCGTCCCACAGGCTGGAGTAGGCTACGGCGAGCATCGCCAGGTACACGGCGGATAGAAACGTGAAGACGCCCTTCCAGAGCGAACCGACGGCCCCGCCGCTCGGGCGCTCCAGCCGAGCCGTGCGCGTGCCTAGCGCGCCGACCACCATCCCCGCGTTCGTGATGTCTTGCGGCATCGAGACGCCCTGCCTCCTGAAAGCTCCCCCCAAGTCTTCCCCAGTATGTGAGCCAGGCGGCGAGCTGTCAACGCTGGTCTGGATGGGACATTTCTCCCTCGCCTACAGTGTCTCTATGTGTGAGAAGGTGTGCTGATGAGACCAGGCGAAATAGCCCACCTGGGCATGCAATTTGCATACGCTCCGCGTAGCGGACGGGCTCGCTCGCACGTTCTAGTCATGTGAGAGCCGGTCGCCGCTCGCGGTGGTCTGCGCGCTCAATATGCCGTCTGCCTGCTATGCGGGCGAGGCGACGCATGTTACACTACAGAGACCAAGTAACGGCTCAGGTTGTCGAACGCCGCTTCGCTTGCCGTTGCGGCTCAGCAGTAGCATCGGCGTTCGCGCTCCATTGCAGCGTAACCGCGAGAGACGCGAACGCCAGCCTGGTAGCGGGAAGCGCGGCTTGGCGCGGTCGTCCCGCATCGCCGGATGCACGCCACGAGGGAAGGGTAGGCGACCATGGTCTGGCAGGACGGGTTCTCCGGGACAGGGGCAGGAGGACGTACCGATCCGGAGGAAGATCGCGAGGCGCGCCTGGCGGCGCAGGTGCGCGCCGGAGCTGAGTGGGCGCTCGCCGCGCTCGTCGCGCGCTACCAGCCGCCTGTCGCCCGCTACCTCACCCGCCTGACCGGCGATCCCGCCGCCGCGCGCCGCAGTGCTGAGCAGATCTTCATCCGCATGGAGCGGCGCGTGCGCGGTCCGCAGGGCAGCCACAATCTACGCTTATGGCTGCTGCGCGCCGCCACCGAGGACGGCCTCGAGTATCTGCGCACGCCCGCCCGGCAAGGCAAGCCGCAGCTCGAACAGCCGCGCCCCGCCGGCCTGCTCCCCGGCACCAGTAGCGCCGCCCAGCGCCTCAAGGCCAGACTCGGCTCGCTCGCCGTCCGCACCGGCACCACTGGCCGCCAGGTCCACGCGCTCATCTTCCCCGCACCGCCGGCGCCCACGCCCAGCTCGAGCTCGGGCAAGCACCGCAGGCCGCAGCCGCTACGGCCGCCCGTTCCAGGGGACCCGGGCACCGGTGACGTTGAAGGTGCGGCCGCGGCCACCGAAGCCGACCCCTATGGCGCGTTCGACCCACAGCTTGACACCCAGGATGCACGTACTGAGCTGCACCACCACCTCGTGCGTGCTGTGCTCTCCGAGCTGCCCTACGGCGACGCCCAGTGCCTTGCGTTGCACCTGGTCGCCGGGCTCAACCAGGCGCAGGTCGCCCGTGCGCTAGGGATCACTCCCAGCGCCGCTCGCCGCCGCATCGTCCAGGGGCTGCAGCTCTTCGCCCAGCGCTATGAGGCAGCCACCGCTGGCCTGCCTCCAGAGGTACTCGCCGAGCCGGAGACGCCCGAAGTCGAGGACGAGCTGGCCGACGTGCCGACCGTGGTGCTCGACCACCCGCTATCCTGGCCTGCCTCCGACGAAGAACCGGCGTCCTCAGAGCCGACACCTGCGCCGGTTGCCGAAGAGCCGAGCGAACCAGATGAACCCGAGCCGCTGATTGTCGAGGAGGAGCCCGAGCCGATTGCCGCGGCCCCAGCGCCGGAGCCGCGCCAAGAGATCGTGGTGGACGCAACGCCGCGAGCCGCTGGGGCGCCGCTCTGGCCTGATCCGCCGGATATCGCGCCCACTGCGGATCCCTTCGTCTTCGACATGCCCGCGGCAAAGACGCCCGCGCCGCCAGATGCGCGCTCCGCAGCGTCGGCATCCTCGCACGCGAATGCCATCTGGCCGTCTGCCCGCCGCGTCCCTGCCCTCACGCCGATCGCCTTGCCAGCGCCGCAGATCCCGGCCGATTCGGCGGCTCCCGCCGACACGCTCGACGCACTCACCGCCTCGCTGTCGGACGACCACGCCAATACCGAGGGGTCTGGGATGCCAGCCACGGATGAGGCTCCTCTCCCCCACGCTCCCGCCGCCCTGCCCCTGCCACGTCAGGTGCCTGTGCTGACCGAGGCTGCCAAGCCGGAGTCGGACACGCCGGACACGCCGGACACGCCGGACACGCCGGCAGCCGCACCATGGGTGGAGCGCGACTCTGGCCTGCCGCGTGCGGATGGCCACCAGGCAGATAGCCGTCAGGATGACCAGGACGGCCATCAGACGCCGCGCTACGTCCCTGTGCTCTCTGGTGACGGCGAGGACGCCGATGAAGGCGTTGCCGCTCTCTCCGCGGCCCATGCGCCTGGCGACGAGCGATCCGGAGGTACCGTCTAGCTATCCAGTGTCATTTTCCATCGTCCACATCATTGCTCTATTCAACCGATTGGGTGTCGTCTCCCGACCAGCAGTCTCTCTGGGACGGGCAGCTAGGAAGAGGTGCGGGAATGCCAGAGCTGGGGCAGGTTCCCGTTCGTATCCATCGCGTCACTACCCGCCGGCGCACCCTGCATACTCTCCAGTGCCCGCTTGAGCCAGAGGTGCTGGTCGCCGAATTCGCGGAGGAGCTGCCGCCCGACGTGGCACGCGCTGTCCGCGAGCACATCGCCGTCTGCGAATCCTGCGGCGCCCGTTCCCAGGCCCTTCGTGCGCCATACCAGCTGCTCGCCTCGCTCGGCAGCGAGCCAGTGCCCTACGTCCCTGATCTGCGCGACAACGTCCGCGCCAGGGTCCGCCGCAAGCGGCTGTATCGTGGCGTGCTATCCGCAGCCGGGGCGCTGAGCCGCGCCGGGGCGCTCGGCGTCGTCAGCTTCGTGGGCATCGCGGCGCTGCTCGCTTTCCTCGTCGTCGGCGTGCTCAACCGGGTTGGCGCCGAGAGCACCGCGCGCTCGACCAACGCCCTCAGCAATGTTCCCTCCGCCGGCTCCGGTATGCTCTTCGCCCAGAGCGACAAGCTGGTCACCATCCACGACCGATCCGGCCATGCCTGGCGGGTCGCCGAGGTGCTGGCCGTGGACGAGCGCACCGGCACGGTGCGCCATTCGCTCCCAGCGTCGAGTGATGGGCTGACGACTGCCCAGACCGGCCAACTCCCTGTCGCCGTGGTGCTTGGCCCCGGTAGCGAGATCATCTACGAGGTCACCGCCCCTGATAGCCAGCACGCGCAGGCGCTGGTCGCTTTCGACGCCCGCACCGGCGATCTGCGCTTCGCCACACAGCTTACTCTGCCGGGTGGCCGCGCGCTCCCCACGGGCAGCGCCGCCGACGGGCTGGCACTCTCGCCCGATGGCAGCCGCGCCTACATCGGCCTTGGCCTGGTACATCCTGACGTGCCCGGCGCCCGCGTGCTCGTCGTCAATACCGCCAACGGATCAGCGCTCGCGACGATGTCGCCCACCGTCACTTCCCCCGTACCGATGCCCCCACCGCCCGGCTCGCTGCCGGTCTCCGTCTTCCCCAACACCGCACCCGAGCTCGACGCTACTGGCGCCAGCTTCGCCCTCGGCGCGCAGGGTGCCATCGCCATCTCACCAGATGGCGCATATGTCTTCGACCTGCTGCTGCTCCAGACGCCCAGCGGCGAGCGCTACGGCCTCGTCCGCCGCATCAACGCCGCCACAGGCGCAACTGAGGGCGAGCTTGCTCTGAGCGGAGATTTCCGCCTCGCGCAAATGGCCGTCACCGGCCAGGGCGCCTCTGCGCGGCTCACGCTGGCCAAGGGTAGCCCCGACGCCCAGGTGTATCTCCTCGACGTCAGTGCCAGCGGGCCGACTCTGCTCGGCAATGTGCCCCTCGGCGGCCCTCCCTCGCCGGCCAATCTGGCCTTCAGTGGCATGCTCACCCTCAGCTCCAGCCTCGACGGCAACACGCTCTACGTCACGCAGAATGTCACCGCTGCCTCCGGCGCCATTGAAGGCCATGATCTGTGGCAGGTGAACGTGTCTGATGTCTCGGTCGTCGGGCACCGCTACGACACTGACGCCGCGGACGCTGCACTCGCCAACGGCTCGGGCGCTCCGATCTTCATTCTGCGCAGCGGCCAGGTCGAGGTGCTCTCCGCTGACCTCACCGGCTCGGCTGTCCCCTGGCTTGCGCTCGCCGACGGCCACCCCATCATACGCCTGCTCGCTACCGGTCCGTAGTACGCCTGTGATGGGTATAGGGGCGTGCTGCGCACGTCCCGTCTGCGGGGAGGTGCGGACACCCCGACCCGCGGTAGGCGGCGAGGACCCAGAGCCCCCGCCGCCTACCGCGCCGTCCGTACGCCAGGGCGTCGTGGCTTGCGGCGGTAGCCTGCCAGATCATGCAGATCGTAGAGCGCGCGCAGAATCGCTTCTTCATTCCAGCGGAACTCTTGCACCGGCGGCTCGCCAAGCGCGTCCACGATCTGATCGCTGCCCGCCAGCGCCAGCAGTATCGTCGCCGCGCACTGCGCCACCGCGTCGAGATGGTAGCCGCCCTCCTGCACCGCCACCAGCCGCCCCTGCGCATAGGTGTCGGCAATCTCCGCCACCTCCAGCGTCAGGTCCGAGTAGTCCGCCGTGCTGAGCCGCATCTCGGCCAGGGGATCGGCCCAATGCGCGTCATAGCCCGCCGAGAGCAGCACCACATCTGGCTTGAAGCGGTCCGCTAGCGGCCACAGCACTTGGCGGAAGATCGGATCGTAGACGCTCCAGCCCGAGCCTGCTGGCAGCGGCACATTCACCGTCGCGCCTTCCCCGGCCCCCGCGCCGCGCTCGGTCGAGGCGCCGGTGCCGGGATAGAACGGCGACTGGTGCGTCGAGAAGTAGAGCACATCGCCGTCTTCGTAGAAGATATCCTGGGTGCCGTTGCCGTGATGCACGTCGTAGTCCACGATCAGCACGCGCCGCCAGCCCCACTTCTGCTGGGCGTAGCGCGCCGCGACCGCCACGTTGTTGAAGATACAGAAGCCCATCGAATAGTCCGGCCCGGCGTGGTGTCCCGGCGGACGCACCAGCGCATAGCCGTTGCGCGCACGCCCCTCGCCGACGGCATCCAGCACGGCCAGCGGCGCCCCCGCCGCCAGCACCGCCGCGCGCCAGCTCTCCGGCGCGGCATAGACTTCCGGAGCGATCTCCGCCGGCCGGCTCTCCGCCCCCAGCGCCGCGATGCGGTCGTGGATGCGCTCGATGTGCGCGGGCGTATGCGCCGCCGCCAGCTCGTCGCGCGTCGCCTCGCGCGCCGGCAGCCGCAGCACGCGCCCTTCCGGCAGCGCACCCGTCGCCAGCGTCGCCTCGATCACCCGCATGCTCTCGCGCAGCCGCTCCGGCACCTCCGGGAATCCCGCCGGCACCTTGTGCGCCAGGAACGCTTCGTCGTAGACCAGGGCCGTAGTCAAGCGCTCCGGCTCCTCAAACACTCCGGTGGTGGTCGCCTCAGCCGGGCTACCATCCCTCTCAGGTGGAGTCGCCTCACCCTGCGTTAAGTCTTGTGCCTCCTCCGCTGTCCCCTCCGCACGCGGCTTGCCCGATTGGTCCGTCACGCTGCCGCTCCTTCCCGTCAGCTCTTCGCGGCAGCCTGCGCGCCGCACATCCCCCTATCGCTACCACACCAGGCCTAGTGCACGCAAGGTGCTCCCGCCTCATCGCAGCACTTATGCCCCAGGGCACCGTCCTACGCTTGAACACCTCGCGTTGCCGCTCACCTCGTCATTGGCTTGTTTTCATGCCGTCGGCAGCCTACGCTTAGGGCGGAGACTGTCTACTCGTTGCGATTCCTGCCCGCAGCCGAAGGAAGTGCGCCAATGCTCCAGACGCCGACCTCACAGCCACAGGGGCGTCCATCCATCTCTGCCGATTTCCCGCGTCACAACGCCCCTGCCATCGCCAGCCTGATCTGTGCCATCCTGTGGCCGCTCGTCGTCTTCTCCGTTCCGGTCTGGAATATCGCGACCCACTTCGCGCCGACGCCCAATTGGCTGGGGACCCTGGTCGGCTTTAGCCTGGCTGTGCTGCCGATCGCCGGCGTCATCCTCGCCACCATCGGCCTCGTGCGCTCGTTCAGTCAGCCCCAGTTTGTTCACAGCCGCTGGCAGGCCATTGTCGGCCTCATCTTCGGCGTCATATGGGTGGGAGGCTACTTTCTCCTCGGCTAGCCAGACCACCGACGTCCGCTGTGCCCTCTCTGGAGTGGGTTTGTAGGGGCATTTTGCGCACGCCCCCGATGCGCCTTTCTCTCGCCCCTCTCTGGACACGGCTCGTAGGGGGCGTCCGGTGGACACCCAGCGGGTTCGGAAGGTGAGGACATCCCTAGCGCTTGCCAACTGGCCGCGCGATGCTCACCCCGCCGCCTGCGCTCCGCTCCTCAGCGGTGGACTGGCCCGCGACACGCCTGGACTGCCGCACCAGCGAGCAGTAGATCGCCACCAGGCAGATCACGATCGAGGCGACGAACGCGCGCGACATGCCCGCCGTGAAATCGCGCGAGATGGCCGGCGCCAGGTGCCCCACCGTCCCCAGGAACACGGCGTCCATCACGTCTTTGGGCATCGCCGCCGCCGCCACCGCCAGCGCCACCGCGAAGCTGCACACCATGCCGACGTTACGCAGCGTGTTCAGAGTCGCCGAGGCGATGCCCAGCCGGTTGCGCGGCGCCGCCGACATCGTCGTGGCTGTGTTGGGCGACCAGAAGAGGCCACTGCCCAGGCCCATCAGCCCCAGTGCCAGCGCCAGGACGAGATACGGTGTGGTCGGCGAGAGCGTCACCAGCACGGCCAGCGCCGCCGCCTGGCAGAGCAGCCCCAGCGTGGCCGGGATCGCTCCGCCGACCGAGTCCGCCCAGCGCCCGCTCAGCGGCCCCACAATCGAGGTGAGCAGCGGCATCGGCAGGATCAGCAGCGCCGCCTTGAGCGGGGAGAACGCCAGCACGCCTTGCAGGTAGAAGATCAGCAAGAAGTTCACCGCGAAGACTGCCAGCGATTGCAGCGTGGCCGCCGCCACCGAGAAGGCGTACATCCGGTTATCGAAGAGCCGTAGATCCAGCATGGGGAATGCGATCCGTCGCTCGCGCACGGCGAAGATGCCCAGCGCGACCACCGCCAGCGCGAAGAGCGCCAGGATCCCCGGCGAGAGCCAGCCCACGCCGATGCCGCCGGTCAGGCCCAGCAGCAACGCCACCAGCCCCACGGTGAAGAGCGCGGCGCCAATCAGATCGAAGCGCTCGCCTTTCGGGTTGGGCGCGATGTCGTGCAGCAGCAGATATGCTCCCAGCGTGCCGACGATGCCAATCGGCAGGTTGACGAGGAAGATCCAGCGCCAGCTTGCCCCCGCCAGGATGACACCGCCCAGCACCGGCCCCAGCACGCTCCCCGCGCCCCACGTCACCGCGTTGTAGCCCATGGCGCGCCCCCGCTCGTGCGGCGGGAAGACTTCGGTGAGGATCGCCATCGCGTTGGCCGAGAGCATCGCGCCGCCCAGGCCCTGCACGATGCGGAAGACGATCAGCAGCGTATCGCTCAGCGCCAGCCCGCAGAGCACCGACCCGACCGTAAAGATCACGAAGCCGAGGTTGTACATCTTGACCCGGCCGAACATATCCGCCATGCGCCCGAACATGAGCTGCAGCACCGTGCTCACCAGCAGATACGCCATGATGACCCACGTCATCCGCACCAGATTCGAGTGCAGATCCTGCAGCATGTTGGGCAGCGCCAGGATAACGATCGTCGTGTCAATCGCCACCATCAGCGAGCCGACCGTCGTCACAACCAGCGCTACCCACTTGTATTCGAGCTTCTTCATGCGCGGCCACTCCCCGCCAAGTCTATGTCTTACCGGACTACTCTCACGTCTACGTTAAGGTCACGTGGGCAGCATAACATAGCCTCGATGCGCTGCCACGGCCAAAAGGACAGGAGAAGCCGTCCAGGC
>DASUBU010000192.1:0-7873 GCA_035763125.1 Ktedonobacterales bacterium | reverse complement strand
GAAGCGCACGCTTGCCCTGCGCGAGTTCGCGCTCGGCGTCGAGTCACTCGACCGCTTTGTGCGCCACGAGCCGCTGTGGCGCGTGCACCAGCCGGTCTTCGCCGTCCTCGCGCTGGAGAGCGAGCCGGTGGACCCGCGACTCTAGCGCTGGCGTGAGCGGACAGGGCGCCGCCCGCGCCGCCTCTTGGTGCGCGCCTTCGCAACAACGCGTAAGCGCAGGCCGCGTCGCTGATCGCGGTAGAAATATAGCACGTGATGGTACTGGCCAATGAGGCGCAGGATCTCCTCCGGCGAAACCGGCAGCGCCACGCTGCTGATTCGGAACTCCACCTGTGTCCGCTCGTTGCCGCCCTCTGCTGAAGCTGGACGCAGTCTGAAGTTGACCCTCAGCTGTTCGCCAATGCGTAGCTTGCTCGTGCTCGCCCAAATGCTGCGCACATCAGCCCACTGCACTGTCCGGAAGACGAGCGGATAGGGCTGGTATGTGATACCGCTCTCGTCAAGGCGCAGCAGCGGCAACGGTGTCACCAACCAGTAGAGTATGACGAGCAACAGCGCACCCAGCGCCAGCAGCACGACGAGCGAGGCGACGAGGGTTAGCGCATTGTGTTCGCCCCACGGCCGCGAATCGCCGGTATCCGATGGCCAGACAAAATACGAGAGCAGTGCCCAGGTGAAGAGTGCGCCAATTACTAGCACGGCGAGCGGCGCCATTGCGCGGGCACGCATATTGTAGAGCTTGATCACACGATCGTCGTGCGTCACCTGGCCTACGCCCAATGCCCTTCCCTATTCGTCTCGCTGCTTTCCCATCGCCGTCAGCACGGTCGTGAGCATGTTGTACAGTTCCCAAGGTAGCACCACAAGCACCGGCTCGCCCTCGCGGATGATCGTCACCACATCCTTGTTGCCCGCACGCCCCAATTCTTCGGGCAAGTGTTCCAGGCGCGCTTGCGCTTCGACCAGCGTCAGTTCCATCGCCTGCCCCCTTTCGCATGGCATCGGTCGGCGGGCGATGCATGCACCGCCCCTACACCTGTTCCCAGCAGGACCGCACACCCATCATCGGGCGACGCTGCGCACGCCTCCAACGCGTGTAGATAGCGCGAGCGGAATTCGCCCCGGCACTTCAGGCCGGGAACGACCGTCTATCACGCCTGTTCGTGGCCGCGCCCTACCCCATGGCAAGCGCCCCATCCGAGATGCGGACGACGCGGTCGGCGGCGGCCATCACGGTCGGGTCGTGCGTGGCGATGATGAAGCCGATGCCCAGGCTGTGCGCCGTCTCGCGCAGCAGCGCCACGATGTCGCGCCCCGTCATCGAGTCGAGGTTGCCGGTCGGCTCGTCGGCCAGTACGAAGCGCGGTCCATGCGCGAGCGCCCGCGCCAGTGCCACCCGCTGCTGCTCGCCGCCCGAAAGCTCCAGCCCGCGGTGATGCGCCCGCGGGCCCAGGCCCACGCGCTCCAGCATCTCGCGTGCCTGCCGCTGCCGGCGCTGCGGCTCGGCTCCCGCCAGCCGCAGTGGCACCTCGACGTTCTCCTGCGCCGTCAGCAGCGGGAAGAGATGCGCGTTCTGGAACATCATCCCCACCTGCTCGCGCCGTAGTCGCGCGCGCGCCGTCTCGTCCAGCCGCGCGAGCGCGTGCCCCAGCACTGTCACCTCGCCACGCGTCGGGTTGTCCAGCCCCGCGAGGATGTTGAGCAGCGTCGTCTTGCCCGAGCCGGAGCGGCCCACCAGCGCCAGACACTCCCCCTGCTCCACGCGCAGGCTCACCCCGCGCAGCGCCTGCACCACGCTGCCGCCTGCCTTGAACTCGCGCGTCACCTCGCGCACCTCGGCCACCGGCTCGGCCATCCGCGTCGCCGCGCCTCCCATCATGTCTGGTTGCGTCATCTCACCCCTCCTCTTCCACCGGCCAGATCTCGACGTGATCGGCCTTGATGCGCACGTCGGCTCGCCCGTTGAAGGGGATCGTCTCGATCGCCTCCTTGGGAAGCTGCAGCCGGCCCACGCGATCAATCAGCACCGACTCGCGGTGCGTGGCGCCCGAAAGCCCGATCACCGCGCTGGCGCGGCCGTCGCCCGCCCCCGCTGCCAGGGGCGCGTCGCGCCGCACCGTCTCTGTGCTCGTCCGGCCGTCGCGGATCGCCAGCGTGCGGTCGGCCTGCGACGCAATCGCGGGATCGTGCGTCACAATCAGCGTCGTCAGCGCCAGCTCGCGATTGAGGCGCCGCAGCAGCGCGAACATCTCATCCGCCGTGGTCGAGTCCAGCTCGCCGGTCGGCTCGTCCGCCAGCAGCAGCGATGGCTGGTTTGCCAGCGCCACCGCGATAGCCCCGCGCTGCTGCTCGCCGCCCGATAACTGATTGGGCTTCTTCCTGGCATGCTGCGCCATGCCCACCAGCTCCAGCAGCTCGCCCGCGCGCCTGCGTCGCGCCCCGCCGGCCCGGCCACCCATCACCTGCGGCAGCTCCACGTTCTCGCGCAGGCTCAGCTCCGGCAGCAGATTGCGGCCGCTCTGCTGCCAGATGTGCCCGACCTCGAAGCAGCGATAGGTCGTGCGCTGCGCCTCGTTCATGCGTGTCAGGTCGTTGCCGGCGACGTAGCAGCGCCCCGCGCTCGGCTCGTCCAGCCCGCCCATCACGTTGAGCAGCGTGCTCTTGCCCGAGCCGGAGGCGCCCACCAGCGCCACCATCTCACCCGGCATGATCTCCAGGTCCAGCCCCTGCAGTGCCACCACCTCGATATCGTCCACCTTGTAGATCTTCACCAGGTTGTCGCAGACCACCATCGCATCCGGCATATCGTCCCCAGTCTATCTCTCTCGACTCGCGCGAGCCCCGTCGGCGGGCGAGGCAGGCCTCGCCCCTACACCCGGCCACGGCGGTCCCTAGTCCTCGTTCAGCCGCAGCGCCTGACCAATCGAGGCGCGCGCCACGACGCCCGCCATCAGCGCGATCGAGACTGCGCAGAGCAGGACGACGGCCGCCAGCGCGATGCCCAGCCCGGTCCATGGCAACACTACCTGCACCGGGGGCGTATTCACCGAGTTGGGATTGTTGATCGCGGTGATGTTGGCGAAGACCAGCACCGGCAGCACCACCGTGGAGAGGATCATGCCCACCACGACGCCCAGCGCCAGCGCCAGCCCATAGACGATGCCCTGCTCCCAGATCAGCACGCCGCCAAGCTGGCGTGGCTCGGTGCCCAGCGCCCGCAGCAGCGCGAAGCTGGTCAGCCGGGTGCGCGCGCTCAGCCACGAGGCGATCAAGAGACCCAGCAGCGCCAGCACCAGCGCCGTCGCCGCGCCAATCCCTAGCGCCCCCAGCAGATCAATCTGCAGTGGATCGGTCCGCAGCGCCTCGACCAGCGCCCGCCGGTCCTGTACGCTCTCCAGTGTCAGATTGCCCTTGGCCAGCGCCGCGCGTACACTCGCCAGCGAAGCCGCGTCGTCGTGCGAGGCGAGCCAGATGTGGTTGGGCGCTGCCGTTGCGTCCGGCACGTCGTGCCGGTAGACCGTCGCGAAGCTCTGGTAGTCCACCAGCAGACCCACCGGGCCACCCTGGAAGGCGAACTCGCGGCTGTCGAAGATCGTCGGGATGTAGTTCACCACGGCGACCACCTGAAAGCGCATCCCCGCCCCCTCGTAGCCCGGTAAGGTCACGCTGAAGACGGAGCCGCGCTGAACGTGGAAGAGCTCAGCCAGCGCGCCGTCCACCACGGCCGGCACTGCATCGCTCGACGCCGCGCCCGCCCGCGCGCTCACCAGTCTGTCCATCAGCGCGGGCAGTGGCGGCGTGTCTTGGTCCGGCCAGAGCGCCGCCTGGGCGAAGGTGTCGGCATTGACTGCCAGCAGATGGACCTCGGCGTTGGCGGCATTGCTGGGGGGATCCGTCACCAGGATTTGCCCCGCGCTAGCCGCCGTCACGCCCGCGACCGCCGTATAGCGCGCTTCGATCTCGGCTGGTGTGGTTGCGTTCGTCGTCGCGGGCAGATTGCCGGCGAAGTCCGCTCCCGCCTGGAACGCCGCCACGTCCAGCGTTCGCTGGTACTGCGAGGCGGTGAAGATCAGCGTGAAGATGGCGAAGGCCGTCGCCAGCGCCAGCAGCAGCGTCATCCGGCTGGCCTGCCGTGGCGAGCGCGCCATCTGCGCCAGCGCCAGCATCGCCGGCGCCTTGCGGCGCTTCGCCGCCAGCCAGGCTCCCAGCCGCAGCAGCAGCGGATAGAAGCGCAGGAAGACCAGCGAGATCGCCAGCAGCAAGAAGATCGGCGCGATCAGCGCCAGCGGCGAGAGGAAGACGCGCACTCGCGGGTCCACGTTGCTGACGGCCAGGGTGTAGAGCACGTAACCCGTCACGGCAATGACGGCGAAGATCAGATCGAGGTTGAGCCGCTGCCACAGCGGCTTGCCGCGCGCTCGTGCGGACTCGCGGCGCAGCGCCAGCACGTTCAGGCTGGCGGCCTTGCGCGTCGAGAAGATCATCGCGATGACCGCCGCCACCGCCGCCAGTAGCGCGTACCAGCGCAGTCCCCAGGCAGCCGCCAGCGGGTCGGCCAGCAGCGCCTGCACGGCGCCCTGGTCTTTGCCGGCCAGCGCGCGGCCCGCCACCAGCGAGACCAGCAGCAGCGCCAGCAGCGGCCCGCCCAGCAGCGCCAGCAGCCCTACACCCAGACTCTGCAGCGTCATGGAGCGGAAGATGACCCCGCGCGAGGCGCCACGGCTGCGCAGCACCGCAATCGCTTCCACCTGCCGCTCGACCAGCAGATTGACCATCACGCTGACGAAGAGCAGCACCAGCCCCAGCACCTGCAAGAGCAGCAGCACCACCGGAATCTGCGCCAAGAGCACCCGCGTGCGGTAGGAGTCCAGGGTGTTGGTCACGCCGCCATAGATGTAGGCGCCATACGGCCCGCCGCCACCGTTGACCGCGTTCGAGACATCCACCTGCACGCGATGGGCGCGGTTGCTCAGGTCGTCGAAGTTGTTGATCGTCACGCGCGCGACGTCAACCGTGTAGGTCCAGTCCAGGTGCATCACCGGCGGGCCGTAGAAGCCTTTGTCGCCGCCGGACGGGACGGCCGCTTGGATGGCCGGCGCGACGACGTTGAGCACCAGATCGTTGGCCGTCAGCGCCACGTAGCTGTTGCCGAATTGCCCCTGACCCGACCCGCCGAACTGGGGCCCCGGTCCGGTGTTGTTCTGCTGGAGCGCCGCGACGATGCCGACGACCTTCGCCGCCAGCACAGTCCCCGCGGGTCCGCTGCCTGGCGGGCCGAACTGCGGCGCGCCGAGCTTGAGCGTCGCACCGACAGGAGCATTGAGCGCCGACGATGCGTCCGGCGGCAGCGCGATCTCCAGTGCCGCGGCGTTCGGATTCGGCAGCCGCCCCTGGATCACCTTCGCAACCGTGCTGGCGTCGGCGGGCGCCACGCCCTGCAGCCGCAAGCCAGCCAGCGTCGCGCCATCTGGCCCCAGGATCGGCAGGTCCATCTGCACGCTGGCTGAGAAGATCGCTGGCCGGGTAATGTAGCGGCCCATATCCTGCCGCACCGTACGATCAATGATCGCCGCCAGATCATTTGGATTGACGCCCGTCGCACTGCCGACATCGCTGCCAACGTCGAGCTGCGAAGCCTGCGGGTCGCTCGTCAGCGCCTGGCGCAGTCCGGCGCTCATCGCTACCTGCGAGAAGAGCGGCACGGCGCAGACCAGCACCACCGCCGCCACGATACCCAGCCCTGAGATCAGCAACAGCCGCCACGTCTGGCGCAGCCGCCAGCCCGCCAGCGTCACCGTCGCCAGGAACGGGATCCTGCCCCGCCGCCGCGCGCTGCCCTGTTTGCCCGCCTTGGCCGTCTTGGCTGTCTCGACCGCCTCCGCCATCCGCGACATCTCGTCCTCCGTCCCGCATCATCCCGGCCACACGAACACAACAATATGACGCCGCAAGTGGGAAATAGTTTCCCAAGCGGCCGGTGAGGTGCCCGGCAGCCTTATTGCCACTCGTGCTCAGCGTCACTTCATGTGCTCATCCATAAGCACGCGCACGCACGCGAAACGTTACGGCGGGCGAGCGGAGATGCGCGAGAACTCGTCCTTTTTGCCGACGGGGCTACCTTGCCCCGTCATGTGGCTCAGTCTTCGACCGTCAGGCGGTATTCGGCGACGCTCTCGCCCTCGATCAGGAAGGCGCGCACGATCGGACGCTCACGGTCGGCCAGCGAGAAGATGATGTAGAACATGCCGGGCCAGTTCTGCGACCAGTGGATATCGTGCTTCGAAGGATAGGCCGGCGAGGCGGGATGTGAGTGGACGTAGGCCAGCAGCTCCCAGCCGTTGGGTTCGAGCTCGTCCCAGATGGCGAGCAGGTCTTCAGGCGCGACCTCGGAGAACGTGCGCGGCGTCTCGGAGGCGTTGCGGCAGGTGAAGTGCTTCGCCACACGACCGTCCGCGCCCACCAGCAGGCCACATCCCTCGTTCGGGTAGTCGTTCTCCACGTGTGCCAGCATCACCGCCAGCGTCTCGCGCGGCACCGGCAGCACGCCCGCGCCGTCGCCCTCCACATCGGGACTGATCCGCAACGCCTCCAGGCTTACCACAGCAGCTTGTCCTCCAGCTCGTCTTCCAGTGCCTCCGGCTCGCCGCGCCACAGGTCCTCGCTCAGATACTTCCAGCCGCCGTCGGCCAGCAGCACCACGATATGCCCGCGCTCCATTGCCCGTGCCACGCGCAGCGCCGCATGCACCGCCGCGCCGCCACTCGGCCCCGTGAAGATGCCCTCGCGCTCCACCAGCGCTCGCATAGCACGGATGGCGTCGCCCGCGTGGACGAGGATCTTGGCGTCGAGCACCGAGCTATCCAGCACCGGCGGGATGAAGCCATCCTCCAGGCTGCGCAGCCCCTGCACGCCCTCGCCTTGCAGCGGCTCGGCCGCCACCACGCGCACTCCCGGCTTGCGCTCCTTCAGATAGCGCCCAACGCCGGTTAGCGTGCCGCCGGTGCCCAGCCCCGCCACGAAGACGTCCACCTCCGGCAGATCGGCCAGAACCTCCGGCCCGGTCGTCTCGTAGTGCGCGCGTGGATTGGCGGAATTGCCGTACTGATAGAGTAGCACGTACTCAGGATGCTCAGCCGCCATGCGCTGCGCTAGTCGCACGGCGCCGTTGCTGCCCTCGGTCCCCAGCGACTCGACGATCTCGGCGCCGTACAGCTCCAGCATCTGGCGCCGCTCGCGCGTCACGTTGTCGGGCATCACCGCCACAAAGCGGTAGCCGCGCAGGCGCGCGATCATCGCCAGCCCGATGCCGGTGTTGCCGCTGGTGGGCTCCAGGATTGTTCCGCCCGGCCGCAAGCGCCCCTCGGCCTCCGCCTCGACGATCATCTGGCGCGCGATGCGGTCCTTCACGCTGCCGGTGGGATTAGCGCCCTCCAGCTTGGCGTAGAGCCGCACGTCCGGGCTGGGGCTGAGCGCGGCAAGCTCGACCAGCGGCGTGTGGCCGATGGCGTCGAGCAGATTGGCGTAGCGCATCGGATAGCCTCCGGTAAAGAGTGGCCGGCCGTTGGAAAGCGTGCCTGGTCGGGACGGCATCTGGGCGCCCACCGGACGCCCCTACACAGCCGCGAGCCCGCCTGCACGGACCGGGAGCAGGGGGTGACCTTCACGTTCAGCACCCGCCGCCGGCCATCGCTGGCAGCAGGGTGACGGTGTCGCGCTCGCCCACCGGCGTCTCGAGCCCCTGCTGATAGCGCACGTCCTGGTCGTTGACGAAGACGTTGACGAAGCGGCTCAGGGTCCCCTCAGGCGTCAGGATCTGCTCGCGGACGCCCGGATAGCGGGCGAAGAGATCGTCCAGCACGGCGCCCAGCGTCGC
>DASUBU010000191.1:0-5822 GCA_035763125.1 Ktedonobacterales bacterium | reverse complement strand
CCGCCTTCACGGCGCTGCAGCGCACCCTCGGCGCTGAGCAGCCGAAGCTCTCGTTCTGGTTCACGGCGATGCGTGAGAACATCGCTGAGCTGCCGCGCCTGGTAGATATCGCACTGGAGACCGGCGTCCGCGAGATCTACGTGCAGCGGCTGGTAACGTTCGGCGAGGGGCTCGCGCGCGACGACCAGGCGCTCTTCCATCAGGCCGAGCAGCGTGATCGGGCCATCATCGAAGAGACATCCCGCCGCTGCCAGGCACACGGGCTGGCCTTTCGGGCGACCGGCGGCGCGACGCCGCAGACGTATCTCGACCGCCCGGCAAGCGCGACCGAGCGGCGGCCGTGGTCCGGCTGCCGGCGTCCGCGGACGTTGGCCTACATCACCGCCCATGGCAATGTCTTCTCGTGCTGCTTCGCGCCGTTCCATCCCGGCCCCGCCTCCACACGCGTGCTGGGCAACGTCTTCGAGCAGTCCTTCGCCGAGATCTGGAACGGCCCACGGTACCAGACATTCCGGGTGGCCTTCGCCAGCGACGCGCCGTGGGACCAGTGCGCCGGCTGCGGCAGCAAGTGGAGCCTCTAACCCGTGCGGGGACATGCGGGGATAGGAGGGGAGGAGGAAACATGGTAAACGAAAAAGCTGGCGGGATGCCGGCAGAGATACAGGTGACGTGGCCTGCGCGCCTGCGCGACGCGCTCTCTGCGGCGGGGCGCCTGCTGAAAGATGAGGCGCCGGCGCTGGCAGCGGGCGCGCTTGGCTCGCTGGCGGCGATTGTGGTGATGGGGTTGCTGCGCGTGACGTGGGGCACCCTCACCCTGCCAGAGCTGCTCGGCAATCGCACTCTGCCGCTGCTGAATACAGGGCAGTTCGTGCAGCTCCTGGTGTCGTTCGCGCCGAACCAGAAGACCGGCCCGCTGGCGCTGACCGTGCTCGGCCAGTTCGTCCTTGGCGTCTTGCTGGGGCCGCTCTACGCGCGGCTGGCCCGCTCGCGCACCAGCATCATGGGTCCGCTGCCGGCGCGCAGGGCGTGGCTTACGGTAGCAGGCATGGTGGCGGCGATGGAGCTGCTGGCGGCGCTGATCTTCTGGCCGGTGCTGACCGGCGGTATCTTCGGCGATCCGCTCGATAGCGCGCGGCTGCGGACGCTCGTCGCGATGCTGCTCACCTTCGCCGCATTCGGTGTCGTGACCGCGCTGGCCGACCACTGGCTGCGGCGCGCCTGGGCACCCTGGCTGAGCGGAGTCGCGTGGCGGCGCGCGAAGCCGGTACAGCAAACAGCACTCGAACAGGACCTGGCGCGCATCGGCCGGCGTGACGCACTGATCGGGGCCGGGGCAGCGGTGGCGGCCTTCGCCGTTGGCACCGGCGTGCTGGGGCGCATTGTGAGCGCGTACTTCGCCAGGGCGAATCTGGCCTACGAGGGGCACGGCACGCCGGTGCCCGTCAAGCCGATCACGCCGGCCGATCAGTTCTACGTCGTCAGCCAGAACGTGCTCGACCCGACGGTGAGCGCGGACCGCTGGCGGCTGGAGGTGACCGGTCACGTGCGCCAGCCGCGCTCCTGGACCTACGACGAACTGCGCAAGCTTCCGGCGGAGACGCGCGCCATCACGCTGGAGTGTATCTCCAACGAGGTCGGCGGCAGCCTAATCAGCACCGCGGTCTGGCGCGGCGTCACGCTGGAGGCGCTGCTGGGCCTGGCCGGCGGCGCGACCGCAGCCGGCAAGTACGTCATCTTCTACAGCGTAGACGGCTACTCGACGAGCCTGCCGCTGGCGGACCTCTTGGCCGCGCGCACGCTGCTGGCCTGGGAGATGAACGGCCAACCGCTGCCCGACCGGCATGGCTTCCCGCTGCGCGCGGTGGTGCCAGGGCGCTACGGCGAGCAGAGCGCGAAATGGATCACCCGCATCGCGCTCGCGGACCAGCCGTACAAGGGGCTGTACCAGAGCCAGGGCTGGAGCGACGCGCCGCTCAGCACCTTGAGCCGCATTGATACTCCTGGGCGCAGCGCCAGCTTCGGCACGATTCCGGTCGCCGGCATCGCCTTCAGCGGGACGCGCGGTATCCGGCGGGTCGAAGTGAGCGCCGACGGCGGCGCATCCTGGCACGATGCCACACTCGACCCACCGCTCTCAGAGCATAGTTGGGTCCTCTGGCGCTGGACATGGCAGCCGGCCGCCCGCGGCACCTACACGCTGGCCGTCCGCGCGACCGACGGCACGGGCGCCGTCCAGACGCCCGTCAAGCGCGGCACGGTGCCGAACGGCTCGACCGGCTGGCATCAGGTCAAGGTCACAGTGAGCTAAGCCATGCGCGATGCGGAGGACGGAAGGTGAAGAAGCTGGCAGATGACGTGAGCAGCGGCCACGGCTTTGAGGAGGTGGCCGCGGCGCTGCGCGAGTTCCGCGCGCGGACCGGCCGCGAGCCGCTGATGCTGGGCGGCTGGGAGGTCGAGGACCCGGCAATCCGCCCGCCCACGACGCTGATCGAGCAGTTGCGCGCGATCAGACCGCAACTGACTGGCTACTGCTTTCCGCGCGACTTTCACCGCGCGCGCGAGCGTGCCGCCGCACTCTTCGCGCCAGAGATGCGCTTTGGCGAGCGGGCGCCGGAACCGGCGAACGTGGCGATCCTGCAGAATAGCACGCAGGGCCTCTTGCTGGCGCTGGCGGCGCTGAAGGAGCACGGCGTCGCGCGTGTCGTGGCTGCCGCGCCGGTCTATTTCGCGGCCGTCGAAGCGTGCCGGCAGCTCGGCCTGGATGTGGTGGTTGTGCCGGCGTCCGATTTCCTGACCGGCGCGCTCGACCTCGCGCGCCTCGCCGCGGAGGCGTCCGTTCCCCGCAGCGCCTTGCTGCTTACCAATCCAGCCTACTCGGTCGGCGTCGAATACACGCCGGATCACCTGGCCGCTCTCTTCGCGGCGCTGCGCCCTGAGACGTACGTGCTGCTGGACGAGACACGGCTTGGCCTGCACTGGCACCGGCCGTCGCCCTGGTACACGGCGGCCTATCCAGAGCGCACCCTCGTGCTCCGCTCGCCAAGCAAGCTCTTCCTGGTCAACGGCTCGAAGTGCAGCCTGCTGCTGGGTCCGGCTGCGCTCATACACGAGGTCGAGCGGCTGGGTGAGGCGCTGGTTGGCTCCAGCGCGGGCGGCACCGAGGAGGCGGCACTGGCCTATCTGGCGGCCTTGCGGGCGTGGCGCGATGAGGCGGACGCTGGCGTGAAGGGACCGCTGCTTGCCTGGTGGCAAGGGGTGGTGGCGGCCGTGGGACGTACGTATGCCGCGGTCGCGCCCACGCTCACTTCCGCGGGCTTTGCGGTCTCCCCGGTGGATTCTGGTCCGTATGTGCTCGCCGCTATCGCCCGCGAGCGGCTGTCCGTGCTCGATGGCGCCGCCATCGGCAGGGAGCATGGGGTACTGCTATTGGAGAGCGCGCACTTCTTTCATCATCACCCGGCTTGGATCGGCTTCCGCCTCAACCTGTACGTCGGCTCCGCCCGCGCTCGTGCGGCGCTCGCCGCGCTTATGCGTCCGCTAGAATTTCAGATGGCTGCTGTAGACCTATTGCCTCTTAACGGGAGAGGTTGAATTCGACAGGGTGGGGGTGTATGATGGGCGGCGCTGGAATACGGCCGCCCGCGTATGGCACACTATCGCCCTTTAGCGCGGCCTGGCTGTAACCGAGAACCGAACTATGTGGATAGAGCTGGTGGGGCCATGGGTGTGGCTCGCAGCGAGCCAAGGCGGTCGCAGTAGGGAGGCGGGGCAGGCAAGATGCTCGCGCGGCAGACGGCACGGCGGCTGGTGGGCGCCGCCATTGGCAGGTACGTACCACAACAGTTGATGGAGGCCAACGAGCTTAGCGCGCTCTTCATTGCGAATGGCCAAGAAGCGGGCAGCAGCTATCTGCTTCGCACGCTGCCGCTGGCCCCTGGCGCGCCACTCAGCCAGGGGCCGACGGGCCTGTTGCAGCAGTTTCAAGCTTCCGCCGGGCCCCTGGCTCACCTGCAGCATCCGTACATTCTGCCGCTGGTGGATCTCGGCGTGGCCGGCGAGCTGCCCTATCTCGTCTGGCCGCTGGTGCCCACGCGGCCACTGAGCGCGCGCCTGGGCCAGAACGTCTCCCTGGACCTGCTGACCATCGGGCGCTACCTCGATCAGCTCGCGGCGGCGCTAGAATACGCTCACGAGCATGGCGTCTTGCATGGCAATCTTGCCCCGGACGGCGTCTACATCCAGCGCGATGGACGGCTGCTAGTCGCCGATTTCGGCGTTCGGCCGCTGCTCGATACACTCCGCCAGGACACTCAGTGGCACTATCTCTACACCGTCGCCGACCCCTATCCTCCGGAGCAGGCGCTCGGCAGACCGGCGGGCACCTATACTGACGTCTATGCTCTGGGCGCACTGCTCTATCAACTGCTCACGGGCCGCCCGGTCTTCACGGGCCAGACGCGCGAAGAGGTGGCGCACGAGCACCTGCACTCGCCCGTCTTGCCGGTCAGCTTCTGGCGCAACGGGCTTCCGCTGCAGCTCGATGCCCTCCTCGCCACCGCGCTCGCCAAGGAACCGCGCGAGCGTTTCCAGCATGCTGGCGAGCTTGCCAACACCTATCATCAGATTGTCTCGCCGGGCGATGCCTCGCGCGTGCCGTTCGTCGTAGGCGGACCGTCCGCGCGCGGCCCTCGCTCCGGGCGGCTCGCTCCGGGTGGCTTGCTCGATAGCTCGCCGCTCAGCGGCCCGCTGGGTCCCGCGACCGACATCGGGCATCCTCCGCTGCCGGCGCCCTCGCCCGCTGCGGGACGCCAGGCGTTCCCGCGAGATGGCGCGGGTCCCGCTGGATCGCGGGGCACTCCCCGGCGGACGGGAGGGCGGGGCCGCGCGGTCGCGCTCATCGCGTTGATCGTGGTGCTGCTGACGGGCGGTGGGCTGGCGCTCCGCTCCTTCGCCGGGCCATCTGGGCCGGCCAGCGGGCAGGTCGTATTCGGCGACAGTGGCAGCGGTCCGGCCGGCTCTACCAATGCGCTCAGCGTCACCATCTCGAACCTTGCCGCCCCGCCGGCACAGAGCCATTATGCCGCCTGGCTGCTCGATACACACACCGAGCACGTGCTCCCTTTGGGCCAGCTCACAAGGCACAACGACTCCTACACGCTGGCTTTCCACTCGGCACAGGGACCAGATGGGGCGCCGGTCAATCTGCTGACGCAAGGCGACACGATCGAGATCACCGTTGAGACGACCCAGGTCAACGCGCCGGGGGGCAAGGTCGTGCTGAGCGGCACGTTCCCGCCGAAGACCTTTGTCCATATCGGCCACATCCTCTTCTCATTCCCCACGACGCCTGGACAAATCGGCTTACTCGTCGGTTCACTGCGGCAGACCGGCGCGCTGGACGGACAGGCGCAAGCGCTGCTCACGGCTGCCCACGGCGGCAATCTGGTCGCCGTCCAGTGCTACGCACAGAATGTCGTGAACATCATCGAGGGCAGCAAGGGCGCGGACTATCGCCGGCTAGGGGCTGCCTGCAAGGACCAGCAGATCGAGGCGGCTGGTGACGGCTACGGTCTGGTGGGTACTGGGGCGAACTATGCGGACGGTACGGGCGGATACCTGGCTGGCGCCGCCCAGCACGCGTCGCTAGCGGTCAATCAGCCGGACGCCACCGCCGCCGTGAAGACGCACGCGCAGCCAGTCGAGATCGCCCTGACCAACGTGACGGGTTGGGTGCGTGATGCGCTGGAAGCCGCGGAGGAATTGGTCCGCACGCCGACTGACGCGCCGCGAGCCGAGGCGCTGGCCGCCCTTACGTCGAAGGC
>DASUBU010000190.1:0-3251 GCA_035763125.1 Ktedonobacterales bacterium | reverse complement strand
AGGCCGGCTCCTCGGGAGCGCGCGCCTTCGTGCTCGTGCGGCCAGAGGGCCTCACGCTGCTGCGCCTCAATGCCGCCGGCCGCGCCGCGATGGACGCGCTCGACGGCGAGTACGCCGAGGCGACGCCCGCCTGGCGCCAGCTCGATCTCGCCGCGCTACACGCGCTGCTGCTCGACCACCTGCTGGGAGTGACCCCAGAGATGGTGCGCGCAGGCGAGCACATCAGCTACACGCGGGATGCCACAGAGGCCGTCACAGACGTCCAGGCGGGCCGCGCAAGCGCCGCTGTCCTCGTCAACCCGACGCCGCCGGCCGCCATCCGCGACGTCGCCCGCGCGGGCGACCGCATGCCGCAGAAGTCAACGTACTTCTATCCCAAGCTGATCACCGGTCTGGTCATCAATCCGCTGTGGTGATGCAGGGCTCGTGGGGCCAGTGCGGCAGATACAAGGGAGCGTGCGGATGATAGTCGTCGTCGGGGCCGGGCTCGCCGGACTGACCTGCGCCAAGATGCTGGTCGAGGCCGGACGCGAGGTACGCATTCTCGAAGCCTCCGACCATATCGGCGGGCGCGTGCGCACTGATGCCAGTGCCGATGGCTTCCTGCTCGATCGCGGCTTCCAGGTGCTCTTCACCGCCTACCCCGCCGTCCAACGTCACCTCGACCTCAAAACGCTCAAGGTGCGCAAGCTCATGCCCGGGGCGGTGCTCGTCAAAGACGGCCAGTGGCACGAGCTAGGCGATCCTTTGCGTCGGCCTCTGCTGCTCGCGGCCGATCTCTCCAATCCGCTGCTGACCTTCGGCGACAAGCTCCGTACGCTGCGCCTGCGCCGCTGGGTTCGCCGCCGCTCGGTCGAGACGCTCTTCACCAAGCCCCTGCGTGGCGGCGACAAGACCCTTGGCGGTGACCTCTCCGCGCTTGCCTTCCTGCGCCGGCGCCATTTCAGCGAGGACGGTTTCATCGCCAACTTCGCGCGACCCTTCTTTGGCGGCATCGTGCTCGACCGCGACCTGGCGACCAGCGCCCGCGCGCTGCTATTCGTCTTCAAGATGCTCGCCTCCGGCCAGATTGTGCTGCCCGAACGCGGCATCGGCGCCATCACCGACCAGCTCGCCGCCACGCTCCCCAGCGAGGCCATCTGGCTGCAAACGCGCGTGGAGGGCATCGTCGAGGCGGATGGTCGCGCCGTCGGCGTCACGCTGACCGGCGGCGAGGAGATGCAGGCCGAAGCCGTCGTCATTGCCACCGACCTCCCCTCAGCGCAGCGGCTCCTCGGTCAGGACGTATCCGGCGAGGGCATCGCCGTCACCTGCGTCTACTTCGCGACGACCGAGAGTCTCTATTCCGGGCCGAAGCTGCTGCTCAATGCCAATGCCGACGCTTTCGTCAACCACGCCGTGCAGCTCTCCAACATCTCGCCAGCCCTCGCCCCGTCCGGCCAGCATTTGCTCTCTTGCACCGTGCTTGGCCTTCCCGAGATACCTGATGACGAGCTGATCCGCCGCTGCCGCGACGACATGGGTCGCATGCTGTCCGGCAAGGATCCCACGCGCCTGCGCCACCTCGCCACCTACCGCATCCGCTTCGCGCAGTTCCGCCAGCCCCCTGGCGTCTTCCGCGACCTCCCGGCCAATGTCACTCCCGTCGCTGGGCTGTTCCTGGCCGGTGAGTACACCGCCTCCAGCAGCATCAACGGCGCGATACTCAGCGGCGAGCGGGCCGCCAAGGCTGTGCTAGCGTCGCTCAGCGCCGAGGAGCAGTCGCCGGAGTAGCCCCGCGTAGCCGCACAGCCGGGGGTCGGCACGCTTCAACTCAATTGGACGTGGCGCCTCCTCTTTCGCCAAGTGCCGCTAGCCATGGCCAGATCACATCCGCCGCCAGCACGGCGCCGGCTGCCGTCAGATGTACGCCGTCGTAGGTCAGCCGCAGGCCGCGCGCCTTCGCCAGTGCCTCGAAGTCGCTGGCCGCCCGACGCACCCGCCACACGCGCAACGCCTGCGCTGGTGACCAGCGTGGAGGTGGCGCTGGTGGCAGTGCGGCAATTGCCTGCCGAAACGCCACGTGTACGTCGAGCAGCTCGCAGCCGGTGTCCGCGGCCACTCGCCGTGCCGCATCGGCGTAGCGGCCTAGCAACCGCCAGGAGCGCGCGGACAGCGACTCGCCCATCGTGGCCGGCGTGCAGAGCGCCACCTGCGCGCCGGTTTGCCTGCGCAGCTCGGCCACCAGCGTACGCAGATCGCGCTCGAAGCGCTCCGGCGTGACAGGTCGGCGTAGCCCTTTGCGACGCCAGAAGTAGGCCATCGTCAGCAGACTGCGCGGCCTTGGCAGCGAGCGGCGCAACAGCAGCGTCGTGCAGTCGTTGACGCCGACGAAGATCACCACGGCATCTGGCTTGCGCGCCACCACATCGGCGTGCAGGCGTGCGAGCAGATTGACCACCGTATCGCCGCCCACGCCCGCGTTGACCAGCTCCAGCCCGTCCGTATGCAGCCGCGGCTCGGCTGCCACCCGCTGCACGAGGATACGCAGATACGAGGCGCCGTCCACGCCCTTGGTCAGACTATCGCCAAAGAAGATGACCCGCATTGGAAGACGCGGTCAGCCGCCCAGATACGCACGGCGCACGAGGTCGTTATTCAGCAGGTTCTTGGCAGTATCGGACAGCACGATCTGCCCCTGCTGCAAGACGTAGCCCCGGTCGCCGATGTTGAGCGCCATAAAGGCGTTCTGCTCGACCAGGAAGATCGTCATCCCCTGCTCGCGGATGCGCTGGATGGTGTCGAAGACCGTCTGCACCAGGATCGGCGACAGGCCCATCGAGGGCTCGTCCATGCACAGCAGCTGCGGCCGAGCCATCAATGCGCGGCCCATCGCTAGCATCTGCTGCTCGCCGCCCGAAAGCGTGCCGCCGAGCTGCTTCTCGCGCTCCTTGAGCCGTGGGAAGAGCGCGAAGACCTGCGCCATGCTTTCGTCCACTTTCGAGCGATCGTCAATCATGTACGCGCCCATCTCCAGATTCTCGCGCACCGACATACGCGAGAAGATGCGCCGCGCCTCCGGCACCAGTGCCAGCCCACGACCGATGATGGCGTCCGTGCCGAGCGTATCGGTTCGCTGGCCGTTGACTTCGATGGTGCCGCTGCGTGGCTTGACCAGCCCGAAGATGGTCTTCATCGTCGTCGTCTTGCCGGCGGCATTGGCCCCCAGCAGGCAGACGATCTCGCCGCGGCCCACGTCCAGCGTGACGTCG
>DASUBU010000189.1:0-10455 GCA_035763125.1 Ktedonobacterales bacterium | reverse complement strand
CCCAGCAGGCCATACGTCAACGCCAGCGCCTCCTCTTTCGTCAGCGCGAGCGGCTGCCGGTAACCAGGGGGCAGACTGTAGCCGCCATAGCGGCCGCGCTTCATCTCCACAGGGACGCCGCGCTCGCGCAAGATCAGCACGTAGCGCCGCACCGTGCGCGCGTCCACCTCCAACCGCGAGGCGATGTCCGCTCCGCGCATCTGCCCATGGGTCTGCAATAGATCGAGGACTGCCAGCACACGCGACGTGGAATAGTACATCTCTTGCCCGGCTCGTCAAACTCGCGCTCATAGGATCATCCGTGTCCGCTTTCCACCATAGCATGGGATCAGAGCGCGCGTCTACGCCAAAGTGGCGTAGGGCTGAGTGAGCGCGCTCCATAGGAGGAACGACGTGGCAGAGCAGGTGAGCGCGGATACACAGTCAGATGGCCGCGCGGATTTCGACTTCTTCATCGGCTGTTGGGACGGTCACCAGCGGAAGTTGAAGCAGATATTGAGTGGCTGCGACGAGTGGGATGAGGTCCCCAGCGTGTCGGTGGTGCGCAAGACGCTTGGCGGCCTGGGCAACTTCGATGAGGTCACGTTGGAGATGCCGACGGGGCGGGTGATAGGCCTGACGCTCCGCGTCTTCGATCCACAGACGCGGCTTTGGAGCATCTATTGGGCAAGTAGCACACGCGGTGTGCTGGTAGCGCCGATGGTCGGACGCTTCGAGAACGGACGTGGCGAGTTCTACGACCGCGAGACGTTCGAGGGGCGCTCGATCTTCAGCCGGTTCATCTGGACGAGCAGCGGCCCGGACGCCTGCCACTGGGAGCAGGCGTTCTCGGCGGACGGCGGCCGCACTTGGGAAACAAACTGGATCGCGGACTTCACCCGCCGCGCTGACGCGAACGAGTAGCCCTGGGAGCACGACGCGGCCGAGCCTGCTCGACGCACACCAGGCACTGCTGATCGAAGGCACAGTGACTGTTCCCACCTGCCGCTGGTACGATATGCCTGCCATCTGTTCTTGAATGGGCACTTGCTGGGTTCAATGATGGCGGCAGGAATCGTACGATGTTTCGTTCACGTTCACGTTCACGGTCGCCGCTTCGCCGGCCAGCGTACTTCCGCCTCTGGCTGGGGCAAGCCATCTCGCGGATCGGCGACCAGTTCACGGTCATCGCGCTGCTGTGGTTCGTCCTGCAATTGACAGGGTCAGGGGTGGCCGTAGGCCTCGTCGTTCTGTGCTTCGAGCTGCCCGGCATGATCACAGGTCCATTCCTCGGCCGCCTGCTCGACCGCATGCAGCCACGCCTGCTGATTGGCGCCGACAACCTCCTGCGCGGGCTGCTCATCGCCCTCATACCAGCGCTCTATGCGTTGGGCATCCTCCAGATGTGGATGGTGTACGTGCTGGCGCTGGGCACAGGAGCACTTTCTCCCACGACACTCGTCGGCGTGCGCGTCATGCTTCCGCATATTGTTCCGGATGCCGAGCTCGATCAGGCCAATGCATTGTCATCCATCAATCAGCAATTCGCTGCGTTGGCTGGCCCGGTTGCGGCGGGCGTGCTGGTCGCGGCGGCTGGCGCACCGTGGGCACTGGTAATTGACGCGGCGAGCTTCGGCATCATGGGGCTGCTCGTGCTCGGGCTGCCCGATCTGCGGCGCGAGCGGCGGATTGGCGACCGGCGCGGCGGTAGGCACCTGGAGGGAACGCGAACCCTCTTCGCAAGGAAGGATCTGCGCGCTCTGACGCTGCTCGCGGTGATCTTCTTCGTCTCGTATGGTCCGCTGGAGGTGGCGCTGCCTGTCTACAATCAGCAGGTGTTGCACGGCGGGGCCGTCGGCTACGGCCTGCTCTGGACCGGCTTCGGCTTCGGCGCCGTGGTTGGTGCGCTATGTATCGGGCTGGTAGCTCGTGTGCGCCGGCCAGGGATGCTGCTGGCGGCTATCGCGGTGCTGTGGGGCGCGCTGCTCGCTCCACTCGTCATCGTGCATCAGATCCCGCTGGCGATGCTCTTTCTGGCACTGGGGGGCTGCGCCTGGGCGCCGTACACCGCCATCGAAACCTCGTTGCTTCAGCGTTTGATTCCTGAACGCATGCGCGGGGAGGTGTTTGGCGCGCGGGCAACGTTGACGACCGGGGCGGTACCGCTCGGTGTGCTGGTTGGCGGGCTCCTGCTCGGCATCACCGCGGCTCCTGTCGTCATCGGGATATCGGCCCTGGCGTGCGTGCTGAGCGGTGGTCTCGGCCTCGTCTCACCCACACTGCGGGAGCTGCGCCGTATCGAGAGTGTGGATGCGGAGGCTGGGGTCCTCACGGAATCTGCGTAGCCGCACCGAACTCCATCGGGGGAGGAAGCGAATTACCATCTTGACGCTGGCGAACTTTTGTTCTATTCTTTCTCTCGATACATATATGCGGTAAGCCCGAAGACGGCGCCGCTCTTCTCCGTCAGCCTGCTGGCGATGGAGAGGAGCGGCGCTTTGTCGTTTGGAGCAGGACCGCCAGTGCGCCAGCAGTTCCCGAGGAGCCAGCCCTCTATGCCATGCACACCGCGCATGTCACGCGCCCCGCCGGAAGGACCTGCTCCCCTCTCTGTGCACGGAGAAGGAGTCCCCGCTGAGGGCTTGGGGATCGGGAGGTGAGGACACTCTCTCTCCAAGGGCGAGGCAGGCCTCGCCACTACACCTGACCGACCGGGGCGAGGCGGGCCTCGCCACTACAGACGCAACGGCACGAAGGGGCGTGCTGCGCTCGCCCAGCCTGTCCGGGTGAGGATATCGCACATACCGAGTGAACGACAAGGAGGGCATCCCGTATGAAGATTCCCGTTCCCCTGAAAGACCAGCGCACCGAGAAGACCTTCGACGGCCACCCGCCCGAGGATGGCAACATGGACTGCGTGCCGACCTCGCTGGCGGCGATGTGCCAGGGTCTGCTCGGCGGCAGCTACTCCGGCGACGACCTGCACGACCGCGTCTACGGCCAGGGCTACACAGGCATGCAGGATCCCGCGCGCTTTGCTAGCCTGCTGGGTGGCTTCGGCATCGCCATGGCGCGCGTAAACGGCAGCCCCGCCGCGCTCGTCGCGCGGGCCTGCGCAGAGATCGCCGCCGCCCATCCCGTGCTGATCGCCATCCCCAGCGATTGGGGCGACGAGCCACCGCACTCGCCATTCGCCCACATGGTCGCCGGCTGCGACCTCCCCGATGCCGATCATCTGACCGCCATGAATCCCTGGGGCGGCTTCTACCAGACGCAATCGCGCGCCTGGTGGCAGGAGCGCATCGCCCATTGCTCGTATCAGGCCATCTGGATTCTCGCCAAGAAGGAGACGCACGTGTCGAACAACATTCCCGCCGGCTGGCACGATGACGGCGCCACGCTGACCGCGCCCAACGGTCACCGTGTCGTGCTGGGCTTCCGCCAGTACATCCTCACTAACGCCTGGAACCCCGCCGACCAGCCGCTCGAAGAGGAGCGACATCTGGAGCGCGTCGAGTGGCACAATCCCGGCCTCGGCGCCGGCTCGCGCCAGATCTTCGTCAAGACCGTCCTACGCTGGAACAACGCGCGTGAGGGCGTCCAGCGGGAGTGGGTGGGGGCCGAGCTACAGGCCGTCGAGCAGCAGCTGGCCGATGCGCAGCACCAGCTCGCCGAGGCTCAAACCCAGGCGCAGGCTCACACGCAACCGCAGGCGCAGCCTCCCGCGCCGCTCTCCGCTGGCGACCAGGCCGCCGTGCAGGCCATGCGCGCGCTTGCCGCTGCCCTCGCCGTCATCAAAGCGTGACCTCTTGCGCGCCCGGCCGCCCTCCCCGCTTCCGGCTGGGTAGGGGCCTGACAACATCCCTCGCGTGGGCGAGGCAGGCCTCGCCCCTACCCTACACCTGGCCGGCCAGACAGAGACCGGCGAGGCAGGCCTCGCCCCTACACCCACCATGGCTTGCTTGTGCCATTGCGTAGCGAACGCCCTGCGCACCCCTCTCCGTGCGCGGAGAAGGGGTCCCCCACTGGGGGCTGGGTCGCGGGCGAGGATTCTACTCGAAAGGACATCACCATCATGCATTCCCGCACCAATCGCCCGCCGTCCACGCTCTTCGGCCGCGCCCGCGCCTATGCTCCGCTGACACCCGCCGAGCGTGCCGTGCTGCGTCTGCTCGACGGACTTGCCTGCACCGCGCTGGTGGCCGCACTGCCGATCATCGCGCAGGCGCTTGCCCACGGCGCGGTCAATTGGCCGGATGTCGGGCGCGCCGCGCTGGCCGCGGGCGCCGTCGCCGTGCTGCTGGCGCTCGCCAAGTACGCCCGCGCCCACGGCGATCCCGCCCTCGGCGACGCGCTGGCAGCTTCCGTCAGCGCGCTGGACCCGCCGCCAGCGTCACAGCCCGCCGCCGAGATGCCGGCACATGTCACACAGCCCTGACCGTGATGCTTACTCGTTTGGTATGAACTGGCTCCACAAGCTGATTCTCGGCGATGTAGCTCAGCAGCAGCGGCATGGGCCGTGCGTACCTTGTGTATCCTTGCGCCCGTGAGTCTCGTAGCGCGGGCAATGACACGACAACACCCGAGAGAAGGAGTTTTCTCGTGCAGAACACACCGTATGGGAACGAGGATGTGGGCCGTGGCGGCGCTGGCCGAGACCTGCCGCTGGTGGATGGCACACCCGTCTACGATGCCAGCGGAGACAAGGTCGGCGATGTCTCGCAGCATCAGGCCGGCCAGGGCTACTTCGTGATGACCAAGGGGTTCTTCTTCCCCAAGGATCTGTACGTGCCAATGAGCGCGATTCAGCGGGCGACCACTGATGGCGTCTTCCTGAATTTGAGCAAAGATCAGATCAACGACCAGCACTGGGACCAGCGGCCCCGCGGGGACCAGGCGGCGGCCCCCCGGGCGACCGCCCGCGAGGGTATCACGGATCGTGGCATCGGGGCACAGCAGGGGCCTATTGATGTGCCGCTGGTCGAGGAGGAGCTGGAGGTCCACAAAGAGCGCGTCGCGCGGCCAGAGGGGGAAGTGCGCCTGCACAAGGACGTCGTCGAGGAGCAGCAGAGCGTCGAGGTGCCGGTGACGCACGAAGAGGTGCACGTCGAGCGCGTCCCGCTCAGCGGCGAGGCGGCCGGCCAGGTGCCATCCAACGCTTTCCAGGAGCGCGACATCGAAGTGCCCGTGATGGAGGAGACGGTGGACGTGGAGAAGCGCGCCCGCGTCGGCGAGGAGGTGCGCATCGAGAAGACACCCGTCACCGAGCAGAAGCGCTTCACCGAGACTGTCCGCAAGGAGAAGCTGTCGGTTGACCAGGCTGGCGGCCGAGACCTGACACGCGACGAGGAGGATCTGGCCCGCCGCGAGAACGAGCCGCCGGCTCCGCCTATGTCGCCGACGCCGTAGGTCAACGCAGCTAACCCGTCACGGATCAAGCGAGGCGGCCCGGAAACTCCTTCCGGCGCCGCCTCATCTCGTGTCCGCTATAGCGCACTCGCCTTCCGGCTCAGCTCACGAAGTCCACCGGCACCGGCGCCGGGATAATCCCCTGCTCGTATGCCCGCTGCAGGAACAGCCGAATGCTCTGCTCGCCCTTCGGCCCCAGGTCGAGCGTCCAGTCGTTGACGTACATCCCCACGAATTTGTCGGCCGTCGCCGTCTCCAGCCCGCGCGCGTACTGCATCGCGTGGGCCAGGGCGTCGGCACGATGCTCCAGCCCGTAGGCGATGCTCGCCTTCAGGACGCGTGAGAGCGCCGCCATCGTCTCGGGGCCCAGGTCGCGGCGCACCGCGTTCACCCCTAGCGGCAACGGCAGCCCGCTGGTCTGCTCGTACCACCACTTGCCCAGGTCCACCACCTCGTGCAGCCCGAATTCGCCGTGAGTGAGCTGCCCCTCGTGGATCAGCAGGCCCGCGTCGGCCTTGCCTTCTGCCACATACGGCATGATCTCGTCGAACGGCACCACCACGTACGGGAACTCCCCCAGGAAGAGCCGCAGCGCCAGGAAGGCGCTGGTCATCGTCCCTGGCACGGCGATCGTCCGCCCACGCAGCCACTCGACGTCCGCCGGCTCGCGTGTCACCACCTGGGGCCCGTAGTTGTCGCCCATGCTCGCGCCGTGCGTCAGAATCGCGTACTTATCTGCCACGTAGGCGTAGGCGTGCACCGAGATGGCGGTGATCTCCAGCCGTCCCTCGCGCGCCCATTCGTTGAGTGTCTGGATGTCGCGCAGCACGTGCTCGAACGTGAAGCCCTCGGCCGGAATCTTGTGCTCGGCCAGCGCGTAGAACATGAACGCGTCGTCCGAGTCGGGGCTGTGCCCCAGCTGGATGCCGCGAATCTCGGTCGTCTCGTTCACCGAAGTGCCCATGCTTGCGCCCGATCCTCTCACTCGTGCGGTCCACGTCACGCTTGCGCGGCCCCTGTCCCCAGTGGGGAGGCCCCTGTCCCCAGTGGGGAGGCCCCTCGCCCAGATTGTAGCGCGCCGTGCCTATGCGTCAGGTGCGGCCTCAGACACAGGTGCGCATGCTGCCGCACCTCTGCCACATATCCACCATCCTCAGGGTTATTCAATAGATCCCCCTGTGCTCCCAGTCCGCGCAGGCGGACTTCGCGGCCGTAGGCCCTCCAGGCGCGAATTCATTCGCCGGCCCATCGACGCGACCAACGACCATTGAACGGCCCTAACCATCGCCCGCAGCCCTCTGTACGAGCCGGCGCGCCTCTGCTACACTGGCGCCGTCTCGTTGTCTGGCGAAAAGGGGTAGTGGTGGCATGGTGGATGATTTCATACGCCGGTACCGGCCGATATTGCTGGTGGCGCTGCCGGTGCTAGCCGTGATAGTGGTCGTCGCGGCCATCGGCATCATCGTAGCGATAAATCCCGCCCATGACTCGGCGCGGGGCACCCCAACGGCAACGACGGCACCTGGGTCGCCCATAGCCAGCCCGAGCGCCACGCTGCCACCGCTGCCGCCTGGCAAGGACTGGATGATGTACCGCGGGCGGGTCTCCGGCGATGGTGTCAGCCCTGAGACGAGCGTTACCACACAGAGTGTCGCCAAATTCACTAAACTCTGGAGCCACGGGCACCTGCCGACGATGATGTCTACGCCGGCTGTGGTCGGCGGTGTGGTCTACGTGACGGACAAGAACTCGCTGCTCGCCTATCGCCTGGCCGATGGCGCGCTGCTGTGGCAGTTCGATGACGCTCCGCAGAACTTCGGCTATGTCAGCTCGTCCGTCGCGGTGGATCCCAGCACCGGCCTCGCCTACTATGGGACGCCGGATACCTACGTCTACGCGGTGGACACCCGCACGCACACCAAGGCTTGGGCCGTGCAGCTCGGCGATCCCAAGAAGGGCGCGCATATCTGGAGCTCGCCGGTGCTCGCCAACGGCAAGGTCTACATCGGCATGGCCTCCAACGACGACAATCCCTGCGTGCGCGGCGCCGTCTACGCCTTCGATCCAGCCACCGGCAAGATCGCCTGGACGCACTACACCGAGCCGGCCGGACGCCTGGGCGCCGCGGTGTGGTCAACGGTCGCCGCCAATGCTTCCAAGCACGAGCTGCTGGTGACGACCGGCAACCCCTGTCCGTGGGGCGGCACCGCCTTCGAGGAGGATTCGATCCTCGCCCTCGACTGGGATACCGGCAAGACGCTCTGGAAGTATGAGGCGATTGCCTACGATAACTGCGACTGCGACTTCGGTCAGGGTCCCGTGGACCTGACCTACCACGGCCAGGAGTACGTGGTGGCTGGCAGCAAGCTGGGCTATGTCTACGCGGTCAAGCCGTCCACAGAGCGCACCGGCCAGCCGCAGCTCGTCTGGAAGCGGCAAATCTCCGTCTCCGGCTATTACATCCAGGGCGGCATCTACCAACCACCGGCCTACGCAAACGGTCTCGTCTATGTCTCGGGTGGGCCGACACCTGACGGCGCGTGCAAAGAAGGTCGGCTGGTTGCCATGCACGTGGATACAGGCGCGGTGGCGTGGCAGACCTGCACGTCGGGCCAGGTGGTCTCGGCCTCGGCGATCGTCAACGGCATCCTCTTCGTCGCGCAGGAAAACACTGTGGTCGGTTATCGTGCCAGCACCGGCAAGGTGCTGTGGAAGGCCAGCTATACGGGCAAGGTGTGGGGCGGCGTCTCCTTCTCGCATGGCCGGCTGCTGGTTGCCGTCACCCAAGCCGGCATCATCTGCTACGGCGTGCCGGCCTAAACGGCGAGCGGGGCCGCCCACGTGAGCCCGCCCCGCTCGTCACCCCGCGCGCTAGCCGCCAGCCTTGGGGACGCCGATTGCCGCAGGGTCCTCCTGGTGGCGCCGCACCGCCTCGAACACCTTCTCGTGGGTCGCGAACCCGCCCTCGCGGAACATCGAGTGCACCAGCTCGCCATCCACCGTCACATCGAATGATCCCTCGTGCCACGGAATCAGCTCGATCTCGGTTAGCTCGTCGCGGAACTGCTTCATCAGCGCCTCGGCCAGCGCCAGCGTCTGCGGCTCGTAGCCGCACTCCGCACAGTACGTGATGGTCACCTTGACCAGACGCTTCGCCATAGCACCTCCATCATCCGTATTGCCGCTCTCCGGCGGACGCCGTACCACCCGCTCTCAGCGGGCGGCGATGCATCGGATGTGCGCGGGCGCGCCCTACGCCGCCGGCACCTGCTCGACGATCTGCCGCAGTGCCCGCACGACGTCCTGGTTGTCGGCCGCCTTCGACTCCTCGCGTGCCGTCGCCAGCTCCTGCATCAGCAGCGTGCGCGATTCCTCGGGAAGCTGACTGACCGGGGTCTCAGGCGAGCCAAGCTCCGGATGCCGCGCGTGGATCGCCGCTCGCGCCTGGGCGCGGCGCTCGGTCACGCTCGCGGGACGCTCGATGAAATGCCCCAGCGCGCGGAACTGCTCATCGAAGAAGGCGAAGACCGGAATCGAGCGGAACTGTCCATCTTTGAGATACTGATCTATCAAGTCGGGGTTCTGGTCGCGCAGGAAGACCCGCACGTTGAGCTTCCCACTTTCCTGCGCGATGCGGGCCAGAATGGGCAGGTTGTCTATCACGTCGCCGCACCAATCCTCCCCGATTGCCAGCACGTTCAGCGGACGCGCCAGGCCGCTGAACGCCGCCAGATCCTCCGCGCTGAGCGCCAGTGCGCGCTCGTTCTGCTCCAGCCGCTCGCGGTTGCGCGTCATGGCCTGCTTGAACTCATCGTAGGTCATCCCCTGCTCGAACCGCTCCGCTGTGACTGCCATCGTCGTGTCTTCCCCCTGCCTTCGGCTGCACGGCGCGTCCTTATCCTCGGACACGCAACACTATAGAAAGTATAGCCACTCTGTCACACTGCAAGCCACTTCGTCCTCGACAGGGGAGTCGGCATGGTCAGGCGGGTCGGGCGGTATCCATCCGGGCGGCACAGGCGGTCCGACCCGTACACCGTAGCGCGGCCTGTGCGCGCGGTTCCACACCCACACCGTCAGTCCTAGCTCGCGCAGGAACCGCTGCTTGCCGTCGTGGTCCAGGTGGAACAGCCGCGTCACCGCCGCGTTATGATGGCGCATCTGCCGTTCGGCCAGGTCCTGCACCAGCCGCACATGCGCCTCGACGGTGTCTGCCTCGGCATCCAGGTCGGCCAGGCGCACGGCCTGTGCGTCAAGCTCAGCTTCCACCTCACGTACGTCCTGCTCCAGCTTGGCCCACGTCCGGGTCCCGGCCAGCCCGCTGCTGCGCACCAGCGTTTCCTGTAGCTCGGCCAGTCGTTGCTCCAGCGTGCCCTGCTGCTCCAGCAGTGCCGCACGCCGCGCCGCCCGCGCTGCGGCGGCGTCGGCGCTGTAGTGGAAGAGCCGTTCGACGGCGGCTGGCAACGTCTCCTTATCGGTGAGCACCTTCACGACTTGCTGCCACACCTGCTTGTCCAGCGGGTCGGCGTGAATCGTCACGGAGCCGCCAGGACAAGGGGCCGCCGCGCCGTCCACCCCGGCATGGTAGCGGGTGTGGCGGGTGCATTGGTAGATGCGGGTGCGCTTCTTTCCGGTGAGGTTGCCGCCCATCGGCGTCCCGCAGTGCGCGCAGCGCACGAAGCCGCCCCGCAACAGGCGCGGCTTGCTCGTGTCCATGGTGCGCGTTGCCAGGCGGCGCCCCTCGCTGCCGGCAAACGCGGCCATCGTGGCACGGGCTTTCGCCGCCAGCTCCTCCGAGACAAGTGGCGGGCACAGCGATGGGTCGAGCGGCAGGACGGCCGGGTCACCGGGCTTGCGGTACACGCAATACTTTGCCTTCTCCAGCTTGCCGGTCTTGCGGCGGCGGGCCGGCTTCCTAGTCTTGTCGTTGCGCAGCCAGCGGCGGCGGAACGCCTGCGGGTGGCCGGTGTAGGCGGGGTTGTCCAGGATGCGCTTGACGGTGAGGCGCTGCCACTGCGTTGCCACCCGCATCTTGGGTGGGAGCAGGCCCAGGCGCGCGAAGTGTTG
>DASUBU010000188.1:0-7432 GCA_035763125.1 Ktedonobacterales bacterium | reverse complement strand
GTTGGCGCCGAGGCCAGCGCCGACGCGCGCACCGCGGCCGACTTCCTGCGGCAGCACAGCGGTGCCCCCCCGCGCTTGGCGATCGTGCTGGGCACCGGACTCGGCGGGCTGGCTGAGCACATCACAGGTTCCTCGGTGGTGTCATATGCCGACATCCCGCACTTCCCGCACGCAACGGTAGCCGGCCACGCGGGCCGCATGGTGCTGGGGGAGCTGCAAGGCGTGCCGGTGGCCGCAATGCAGGGCCGTTTCCACCTCTACGAGGGTTATGCGCCGCAGCAGGTGGTGCTGCCGATACGCACACTGCGGCTGCTAGGCGCCGAGACGCTGATCGTCACCAACGCTGCCGGTGGGCTCAATCCAGCGTTTGGGGCGGGCGAGCTCATGGTGCTGAGCGACCATATCGGACTGGCGACGATGGCCGGCCTCAACCCCCTGCGCGGGCCCAACGACGACGCGCTCGGCCCGCGCTTCCCCTCGCTCACCAATGCGTATGATGCCAACCTGCGCGCGCAGGCGCACGCCGCCGCGCGCGCACTTGCCATCCCGCTGCATGAGGGCGTCTACGCGATGGTCGGAGGGCCGAACTACGAGACGCCGGCCGAGCTACGCTTCCTGCGCGCGATCGGCGCGGACGCGGTTGGCATGTCCACCGTGCCGGAGGTAATCGCCGCTCGCCACTCCGGCATGCGCGTGCTCGCCATCTCGTGCATCACCAACGTGACACTGCCAGCCGACGCTAACGAGCCTCCGCCGGAGCCGAGCCACGCCGAGGTGGTCGCCAACGCCGAGCGCGCGGGCATCCAGCTTACGGCGCTGGTCGAGCGTGTGGTGGCAGAGATGGCCTGAGCCAAGCAGCGATACGATAGATGGGCTCCGCTGCGTATGCCCCAGCGGCATCCGGGGCCTGTGCGCGGAAGGGAAGGCCCGGCGGTCAGGCTTGTGCAGACTATGCCGTCAGTGTGAGCGATGGCCGCCAGTCCGCCTGATAGTGGGTGCCGTAGGCCACGATATCGAGCGTGTAGACCCCTGGAGAGACGCTCGGCGCCGTCAAATTCCAGGTGGCCGTGCCTGTCGCGTCCGTCACCGCCGCATCAGGCCACGTGGGAAAGAGCGGCGGGCTATCGGGCGCCGCACGCATGTAGCACGCCACACCGGCCAGCGGCACGCCATCTGACGAAACCACCGTCGCCACAACAGTGAACGGCTGGCCCGCGGTGACCGCTCGCGGCTGAACATCGGCGTGGACGGAAAAGCCGGGCGCTGGCACAAGTGTCGCGCCCGCAGCCGCGGTGGGCGATGCGGCTGGGACGGAACCAGCAGGCGGGCGAGTCTCCGTGGCGGCTGCCCGCGGGGCGAAGTTCGCCGTCAATGCGCTGCCGGCCAGTGCGCGCGTCGTCAAGCCCGCCGCCAACCCGCTGGCCGCGCACAACGTCAGTACCAACGCGAGCGCCAACGCCTGCGGAGTGCTGCTACGCAGTGCCTTCTCTCTCACTCTCACGATTCCTGCCCATCTCACAAATCGAGGTGCTGGCGCGCCATCCCCTACGCGCCAGACACGCTCTATAGGGCCGCTAGCTGCGCGCTCCGGAGGTCCGCACACCGCCGGCTGCCTGCAGCGCGGGATGCGCGAGCTCAAAGTCCGCCAGGCGCACCTCTGCTTCACTGAGCATCAGCGCGGAGACATCGAGGACGCGCGTATCGGCTGGTAGCAGGGCTGGCCCGCGACGTGCGGCCGCGAGATGCTCCAGACCCGCATCGCGCAGCAGCCATTCCGCCAGCAAGACATAGCCTGCGTAGTGCGAGAAGTTCTGCGTGCGCTCCCAGATGGCTTCGCCATAGCGGAAGGCCTGCTCGTAGAACTCATTGGCGCGAATGGCAAACGGGAAAAGCTTGCGGCCGATAGGCTCGCCCTCGACCTCACCAGATTGCAGGATGGTCTGCACAATATCGGCCGCTCGCTTATTCTTGGGCTCGCAGCGGGTCAGCAGGATGCCGCCCAGACGAATATCGCGGCCGGTTGATCGAACCAATGCCAGCAGTCGCAGCGTCAGCTCCAGCCCGTCCAGCGCGGGCGTCTCGGGCGCGAGCGGCATGAGCAAGGCATCGGTGGCGGCCACTGCGGTCGTCATCAGGGGACCGCCCTCGGCGGGGTAATCAATCAGCACCACATCGTACTCATCGGCGACGGCTGCCAGCAGGCCTTCCAGCACACGTTCGGAATGCAAGTGAGCCGCTGCGTCGCCCTGCAGCTCGTCCCAGGGCAGCACGCCGAGATAGCCGCCTGACCAGCTGGGCTGCGCGGCCAGCACCACCGGCAATCCGGCCGCCGCCAGCGCGGTGCGAGCCTCGTCGCGGGTGGGTATCACCCCAGGCGGCACGAGTTGAAACGCCATCAATGCACTCGCCAGATCACCGTGCTCGACCTCCGGCCAGAGATTGCGGAGTAGCGCCGTCGTGGTACCTGGTTGAGCCAGATCCACCACCAGCACACGCGCTCCATAGAGCGCGCAGACCCGGGCTACCGTCGCCACCGTCGTTGACTTTCCTTGACCGCCTTTGCGCGTCGCCACACCATAGACCATTCGCATGGACCGTCTTGTGCCTCCCGCGCGGCGTCTCGATCTCCATCCGCGCCCGCTCAGTATTCCGTGCCGCGCTATTGCATGTCAAGCGCATGGGGTGGTTGCCCTAGCACAGTAGGACCAGCCGGCGCCATGCCTCGACAGCACATGGGCCCTATGTTAGAATGGCGCCACCACGTGAGGGCCGCCGGTTCTACTTGATCGGCAGGATGGCCCCTGCCGCCACTCGCACCTGGAGGCGACCATGGCCGACTGGCACGAAGAACTCGAGATCCTGCTCTCCCAACTTCGCGTCGGCCTGGGAGAAACGCCCCCCGACGAGCCTTCACTCGCCGCACGCGGGCCGACCCTCTCCGAGCCGCTCAGTGTTGAGGTGCGCCTGCCGCTGGAGTTAGAGACGCTTTCGCCCGACGTATTCGCTCCTGACGAGAACCCCGCTGACGGTGTCGAGGTCAGCGCCGTGCGCAGCGAGATCGAGGCGACACTCGGACGTGTGCTTGCCCTCGCGCGCGCAGGCCGCATGGAAAGCACCTTGCGTGACGACGTCATCTTCATCCTCAAGGCGCTCACCCGGCGCCTGCCGGACACTATCACCGGCGCGACGTCCGACGCGCGCGCTGCGCGCGACGAGTGGCAGCTCGCCTCCGCAGCGGCCGTGCTGCGCTTCTGCCGCATCGTCTTGCACATCACCAACGCGCTCGAAGCCGACGAGGAGCCGTAGGGCAAAGCGTGGCGGTACGGGGCGCCAGCAGGCGATGGTGGAAGTGTCACCAATCGGCGAAGGTGGGCCATCGCCGATGCGTCCCAGGTGCGTGGGCACAGCTTCGGCGGCGCACGTCCAGCGCATCGAGCAGACGCGGTTCCCTCGTGCCGTATAGTATGAGCGTCGTCTAACGCTTCCTCCGGCGCTCCTGAGGCGCACGTTGGCAAGGAGTCATTCGATCGTGCGCTGGCGCAATCTCTCTGTGCAATCCACCGACCTTGGCCTGGCGTTTGTCGTGCTGGTGTGGGGCTTCTCCCCAACTCTCTTCAAGATCGTGCTCGAAGAGCTGGATCCGCTGGCCTTCGTCTTCCTGCGCTTCATGACGCTCTGTGTGCTGGCGGTGGCGGTGCTGACATGGCGCGGCCTGCGCGGGGGGCGGGCCTGGCGCATCGCACGCGCCGACCTGCCGCTGCTGATCGTCTCCGGCCTCTCGGGCTACGGCGTCTATCAGCTCTGCTACATGGTAGGCCTCGCCCACACGACCGTCTTTGCCTCCGCGCTGCTCGCGGCGACGATCCCGCTCTGGACCGCGGTGATCGCCTTTGGATTGCGGATCGAGCGCATCGCGCCGCTCCAATGGCTGGGCATCGTCGTCAGTCTGGGCGGTGTGGCATGGTTCCTGGTTTCTGGCACCAGCCACCGCTCTGAGCTACCCGCCGACCACGCCCTGACCGCTACTGATCTTCTGCTGGGCAACGCGCTCACGCTGGGCGCGGCTGTGCTCTTCGCGCTCTACGGCGTTGCCAACAAGCGGCTCGCCCCGCGCTACTCGCCGCCGGAGCTGATGTGCTACACCCTGCTGATCGGCACCATTGCGCTCGCGCCATTCGGCATTCCGGCGCTCTTGCATCAGGATTGGTCGCGAGTGACCTGGCATAGTTGGGCGATCCTGCCCTACTCGGTGATCTTCCCGATCTACGTCACGTACTCACTGTGGAACTGGGCCATCGGCCTGCGCGGCGTGGGGTATGTCACGCTCTTTAGCTACGCCGTCCCGGTGATGGGGGGACTCTTCGCGTTCCTTCTGCTTGGCGAGGCGCTCACGCTGTGGCAGGTGGCAGCCGCTGCGGTCGTACTCGGCGGAATGCTCGTCGCCCGGCGCGGCATCGTGCAGCGCGCTGCGCCGCAAAGACGCGGCCACGCCGCCCAGCCGTCGCACGCGCCCGGGGACGGCGTGCTTGCTGCTCACGCGCCGCCGGACGGCGTACTACGGGAGACGGGAACCACGCCATTGGCGTGAGGGGCACGCCATCCTGCGGGTTGATCCACATGCCCTGGCACGGCCAGTCCGACCAGGATTCCCAGGGACTCGGCCGCACGCCCGCGGGGCCGGTGCTGGGTGGAGCATCCGTCTCGGCCGCAGCCAGCGCCGCCCAGCCAAGTAAGACCGCCGCGCCAGCCAGCAGCGCGACGATGGCGATGCTGGTCAGAGCGCCGCCTGCCGCGCTCAGATCGCGCGCAAGCAGCACCATCCCGATCAAGCCGAGCCCCGTCAGGCCAACCAGCCATCCTACGCGCCGCAGCCGCGCCTCTGGGCCACTGCCCGCGCCAACAGTGGAGCGCTCACCATCACGTGCTGGGTTGGTTGCCACGTCCACAACTCCTCGTCGCGGGCGGCGATATGCCGCATGCGTGCTTCCTGGCAACAGCATGCGACGTGGGCATGAGGCTGGCATGAATCAAACCTGAAATGCACATGAGAACCGCAGAGCGACCGTCGTCCATTTATCTCGCCGCGGCCACCACCAGCGCCGCCAGCAGCGCCTCGTCCTCCTCCGGCGCTACCGTACGCGGATCGAGCAGCAGCCGCTCGCGCGAGACGCGCGCCACCACTGGCGGCTCACCTTGCCGCAGGCGCGACGCCAGCTGGCCCACCTCGACGACTCGCGTGCCGTCTTGCTTGATTGCACAGAGCGCCGTCGGTAGTGTCTCGCCCGGCAGCGAGCCACCGCCCACCGTTGACTCGCCCTCCACCACCTCCGCCCGCAGCCCGATCGCTCGCGCCTGGGCTGCCCAGTGCTCCGCGCGGGCACGAATAGCGGCTGTCGGTTGCGCAATAGCCCGCCAGATGGGCAGGGCCACGGCCGCACGCCCGTCGCGATGCTCGCGCAGGGTCGCTTCCAGCGCCGCCAACGTGAGTTTGTCGATCCGCACTGCCCGCATAAGCGGATGTCGCGCGATGCGCTCCAGCAGCGCGCGTCGCCCCACGAGGATGCCCGCCTGCGGCCCGCCGAGCAGCTTATCGCCGGAGAAGCAGACCAGATCCACGCCGGCTGCGATGCTTTCAGGCGGCGTCGGCTCGTGCGCGAGTCCCCAGGCGGCTGTATCGGCGAGCGCGCCGCTACCCAGGTCATACATCAGCGGTAGGCCGTGGCGGTGGGCTAGGGCTGCCAGCTCGGTCAACTCCGGCGCCTCGGTGAAGCCCACCACACGGAAGTTGCTGGGGTGGACGGCCAGCAGCAGCGCCGTCTGCTCGCCCATCGCCGCCTCGTAGTCCGCCAGCCGTGTGCGGTTGGTGGTGCCCACCTCGATCAGCCGCGCGCCGCTCTGGCGCATCACGTCGGGCACACGAAAACCGCCGCCAATCTCCACCAGCTCGCCGCGCGAGACGATCACCTCGCGCCCGGCGGCCAGGGCCGCCAGCGCCACCAGCACCGCCGCCGCGTTGTTGTTGACCGCCAGTGCGTCTTCGGCGCCCGTCAGCTCGCGCAGCAGCGCTCGTGCGTGGACGTGCCGCGAGCCGCGCTCGCCGGCCTCCAGGTCGTATTCGAGGTTAGTGTAGCCCCGTGCCGCATCCGCCACCGCCGCCATCGCCGTCTCGCCAAGTGGCGCCCGCCCCAGATTCGTGTTCACGATCACGCCGGTCGCGTTGATGACGCGCCGCAAGCTGGGCCGATGCTGCTGAGCAAGCGTTATGCGCACGCGTGCGAGCAGCGCCTCCTGGCCGGGCGCGTCACCGCTCTGCAGTGCTGCATCGCGCGCCTCGGCCAGCGTCTCGCGCACCACACGCACGAGCGCGTCGCGGCTCGCCGCACCCTCCGCGTTACGTGCCCATTGCTGCCGCTCGGCCGCACGCACCAGCTCATCTACCGATGGCAGCCCGCGCGGGCCAGCACCGGGCCTCACCTTGTGCCCATTCGCAGCGGACGCCTGATCCCCGTTGGGACGTGCCGCCCGGCCGCTCATATCCCACCTCGCAGGTCGTCGTAGCTCGCAATGTTGAGGACAGTCGCCAGCTTGCCCAGGATCGCTCGCAGATCGTCGCCGCGCAGGCGGCAGATGAAGTGCTGATCGGGCAGGACACTGCGGAGCACCGGGTAGATTAGCTCCGTCTTGACCAGACTATCGCCGTCGAGCTGGGGATAATCCGCCTTCAGCAACAGGTGGTGGTAGGGCCGCAGCTTGTCGCGGTAGGTGGTCAGTGGGAGCATGTTGAGCGCGCCGGCGTACTTGCAGAAAGCATTGTTCGAGATGGCCAAGGCAGGATGCCAGTCGAGGATGCGACGCTCCTCAACGCCTGCCGGCAGCTCGGGATAGGCGAAGTTTACCCAGTAGAGGCAACCGAACTCTACCGGCCGGCGATAGGTTGCCTCGCCGGGGGCCAGATCGGGATGCGGCATCCTACGGCGTCAACTCCCTCGCGCGGCTGCCAGGATCTGCGCGACTACTTCTCGGCCGGCTCGTCGCCCAGCGCCAGGTCATGGGCCAGTGCGGCCCGTACGAGCGCCTGCGCCACGCGCACGAGCTCCAGCCGCTCCTCACGCTCGCTCTCGCTCTCTTCGAGCAACGCGTTGGCGGCGGCCGTTTCGGCGGCACGCTGGCGCTCGGCCTGTTTCGTCTCGCGATCGCAGGTGGTATCGGCGGTCATGTCAGCCACGCTCCTCCCGCGCACTCCGCGGCAGGCTCTCGCCCACGCCGCGGAACATAGACACTGGCGACGAGCGGCGCCGCCGACCGACACGCGTTGGAGCGGCACGTCGCTCCGGTCGGTCCCGTTTGAGCCATTATACCGTACAGTCGCGCTCGCCGTCTCCGCCCCTTCAGCCGCACGCCTCGGGCACCCAGCCGTCACCTTCCGGTCTGG
>DASUBU010000187.1:0-7245 GCA_035763125.1 Ktedonobacterales bacterium | reverse complement strand
CTCAAGCGGCCGGGGCGATCGCGCCGGGCGTCCGCACGACGCCCCTACGGAAGGCCGCGCCCTGTTTGTGTAGGGGCGTGCTGCGCACGCCTGGGCCGCGACGGGTCCGCCTACTCCACTCGCCCCGCGACACAGTATCGCCTTCTATGGTTGTGGCTCGCAAGAGGGATTGGTTGATTTTCAGTCCGTCCTGGTCCGTCGTGGAATTCGCCCCGGCGATGCATGCTGGGAGCCAGCGCCCACCAGCCAATATACGCCGGGCGAGGCGGGCCTCGCCGCTACATATCACATTCGAACGAGGCCGGCCAGCGGGCGAGGCGGGCCTCGCCCTGACGGTTCGTGGACGTAGGCAGCGCGCCTCGACGCGCAAGCGTGCGTCCGCAACCCTCGCTATCGTACCTCTGCCACCCCCTCTCCGCGCACGGAGCAGGTGCATCCCCACTGGGGACGGGGCCGGGGGTGCGGACCCCCTAATGCTGCAGGCCGCTCACCACGCGGGCGTACTTGTCGGCCAGCGCCTGGGCGGCATCGCGCGAGCGCGATTCAGCCAGCACGTGGAAGAGTGGCCGGTCGGCGTCTGGCAGCACCAGCACCCACTCCTCGCCGAGGTCAATCTTGACGCCGTCAATCGGCTGCTCGCGCCGCTCGCGATACTGCTCGCTGAGGATGCGCATCACCTTGCCCTTGTACTCCCACGGGCAATTGACCTGCGTGCGAATCAGGTGGTACGGTGGCAGCGAGGCCACCACGTCGGAAAGCGTCGTGTTGTAGCGCGCCAGGGCTTCCAGCAGCTTGAGCACGGCGAACATGCCGTCAAAGACCGGCTGAAACTCGGGGAAGGAGAAGCTGCCCGCGCCATCGCCGACCATCACCATCCCCGGCGACATGGCGGCGCTGGTCATCGCCTGCGGCATCACCTTGGTGGTGAGCACCTTGCCGCCCGCGCGCTCGGCTACCGTCTCCACCACGCTCGGCGCCGTCACCGGCACGGCAATCGTCCCGCCGGAGCGCCCGCGCAGGACCAGCTCCGTCATCGCCGCCAGCAGCTTGCCGGCGTCGAGGATCTGGCCGTGGTCGTCCACCACATAGATACGCTCGCCCGCTGTGTCAATCCGCACGCCCAGGTCGGCCTTCAGCGTGCCGGTGATATTGGCGAGAATCTGCATGTCACGGTCGAACTCGTCGGCTGAGCGAGAATACTTGGCGGGATCGCGCGTGGCGTTGAGGGCGATCACGTCGGCATTGATGCGGTTCCAGACCGGCGAGAGCACATCTACACTGGCGCCCTGGCCGTAATCCACCACCAGCCGGAAGTGCCGCCTGCGCATCGTCTCGATGTCGAGGTGCGCCAGGAACGGATCGAGGTAGCGGCCAATGACGTTGGGCGCATAGGCGATGCTACCGATGTCGTCGAGGTAGACACGGCGGAAGTCCTCGCGGAAGTAGAGGTTTTCGATCTTGCGCTCGACACTCTTGCTGATGTCGAGGCCGTTGGCGTCGAGGAGCTTAATATCAATGATGCGCGGGTCGAACGGCGAGAGCCGGATGTGGACGCCGCCCGCCGCATCGGTGGTGCGAACGTAGTAGCGCGCGACCGGCAGCGGCACTGCCTCAAGATCGGAGACGTTGATGCCGGCGGAGGGCAGGCCGGAGATGACCGCGCGCTTGACCATGCGCGGCGTGCGGTGGTCATCGCGATTGACGCAGACCACGGCGCCCTTTGGCAGTACGGCGCCGTAGGCCGCGCCGAGCTTGGCGGCGAAGTCGGGCGTGATATCTACGTTGACTAGTCCTGTCACGCCGTAGCGGCCAAAGAGCGCGCGCCGCCCCGCCGAGCCCCAGATGATGCTGCTGGTGACGACCGCGCCGGTCTCGATCTCTTTGTTCGGCCAGATCTTCACGCCCGGCTGAATGATGGCGTTCTCGTCCACCACCGAATGGTCGCCGATCACGGCGCCCTCGAACATCACCGCGCGGCCCTTGATGGAGGTGGAAGAGCCGACCAGCGCGCCGCGCAGCTCCGCGCGCTCGCCGATGTAGGAGTTGCTCCAGACGACACTGCGGTCAATCTGTGCACGGTCGTCTACGATGGTGTATGGCCCGACGACGCTGGGGCCATGGATCATCACGTTATCTTTGATCTTGGCGTCGTGGCCGAGCCAGACGGGGCCGAAGACCTGCGCATCGGGCGCGATCTCGACGCCATCCTCCGCCCACACACCGCCGCCCAGATCGGTGCCAGTGAGCTGGACATTGACGCGCCCCTGCAGCGCGTCGGCATTGGCGCGCATGTACTCGGCGAGGTTGCCCACGTCGCACCAGTAGCCCGTGGCGACGTAGCCGTAGATCGGATCACCCTTCTTCAGCATTTGCGGGAAGACATCCTGGCTGAAGTCGGTCGGCTTGTCTTTCTCGATGTAGTTGAAGATGGCCGGATCGAGCAGATAGATGCCGGTATTGATGGTGTCGCTGAAGACCTCACCCCAGCTGGGCTTTTCGAGGAACTGATTGACGTGGCCGCGATCGTCGGTGATGATGACGCCGTATTCGAGCGGGTTGGCGACATGGGCAAGGGTGATGGTGGCGAGCGAGCGCTTCTCGCGATGATACTTGATGATGTTGGAGAGGTTGTAATCGGTGAGCGCGTCGCCGCTGATCACCAGAAAGGGCTCGTCGAGCAGATCCTCAGCGTTCTTGACACTGCCGGCGGTGCCCAGCGGCACCTCCTCGCGTGAGTAGCTGACGCGCATGCCAAGCTGCGAGCCGTCGCCGAAGTAGTCTTCGATGGCGCTGGCCATATACTGCACGGTCACGACGACATCGCTGATGCCATGGGACTTGAGCAGATTGAGAATGTGCTCCATCACCGGGCGCCCGACAATAGGCACCATCGGCTTTGGTCGTGTCACGGTCAAGGGCCGCAGCCGCGAGCCCTCGCCTCCAGCCATGACGACGGCCTTCATCGCGCATCCCTCCTCACGCCAGCCGTGCGGCGCCCCCGTGACGATGCTCCTTGCTGGGGGGACGGCGACGCGCGGCAGCGCATCACGCGGCGATCACTTCCACTTCTCCCACGCGGCCTCGCGGGTCGGCTCAGAACCCCACCGCGCTGCGGTGCGGCGTTTCGCATGCTTGTGTTGCCCACGACAGCACGGCACGGATGTAAGCTGAGACGAGTGGCGGAGGCATCAGTATCGCCAGTCGCCGGTAGTCGGCGGAGGCGCGGGGGATACGAGGGCTCTCACAGAACCAGTACTCTAGCACAAACGGTGCCCTAGCACACGGACGGTGCCCTCGCCGGTGTTCTGGCTGGCGCCCCAACTCGAATGGTATCACTCGCCTGCCTGATACCGCAAGCGACGCGGCAATAAAGCCCACTGACAGGAAGGGCACGGCTCAAAACGGCCGTGCCCTAGAGTGATGCGCCTGGCGCCTAACGCTCACCGTCTCGCTCATCGCTTCTGTAGATGCGCGCCATCCATTCGGCGAAACGCTGGCGCTCTTCGTCTTCTCCGCGCTGGCGCTCGACGCGCTCCTGCAGCGCGATCAGGCGCAGCGCCTCGTCAACTGTGAAGCCCTCGTCCAAGAGGGCGTCTACTAGCAGGTCCTCGTAGCGATGCATGGGCCCACCTCCCGAAGTCTCCAACGCATGCCACCTGGAAGGGCGAGCGGCCTCGGCCACACCAGTCGTAGCCGTGCCGCCGGTGCGCGGCGCGTAGCGCGACGCGGCCAACGGCGTTCCAGCTATGAAGCTGGCAGCCCCATGTCCCAGGGCGCCGTGTTCTCGGCATCATGAGCTCTTTCGTTCCCCGCTGACACGTCCATCTGGACGCACTGCAAAGCAGATGGTATGCCAGTGCGACACAGCGCGGCACAAACTTCCCAAAGGGAAATCATAGCGGCTGGCCGCATGGAAACGCCAAACGACCATACGCGTCGGCAGTCCAATGACGTCGAGGAAGGAGCCAGGCCTTTACCAGGGGAGCGTCCTTCGGCCCGCCCTGCCTCGCCCGCCAGTGGGCGGTCGCATCCGTCATTAGCTTCTACGGAATAACCTGATGGCGGTTAACGAAATTAGGACCTGACTGCTGGCTGGCGAGTAGTAGATGATGCTGAGAGCACCCCCAGGCGAGCGAGCATCGCGTTGTGCGCGCGCCACTCCTCAGTGTCGTCGAGCAGGGTGATCAGGCGGGTCGCCTCCTCGGCGCCATAGCGGCGCTCCAGCGCCAGCCGCACGAGGTGATCGGCAAAGTGGGGATTCTTGGGCAGCAGCGAGCCATGCAGATAGGTGCCGAAGGCATGGCGATAGACGGCGCCCTCGAAGCCGTCTTCGCTGTTGTTGCCGTGCCCGGCCAGCACACGCCCCAGCGGGCGCACATCCGGTCCGAGGTAGGTTCGGCCGCCGTGGTTCTCGAAGCCAACCAGCGTGCGCACGCCGAGGTCCAGATGCTCGCCCGCCGAGCTGGCGCTAGATTCTCCAGCCGCCGAGCGTCCACCGGACGCCCCTACCACGGGCGAGGCAATATCCAGCGCGATATTGCCGATGCAGCGCGCCACCCGCTTGCCGAAGTGGATGGTCATCGCGTCGAAGATGCCGGCGCCTGGCAACTCGGGCCCCTCCGCAGGGCGGTAGCCGTGGGCGAGAAGCTGGTAGCCGCCGCAGACTGCCAGCAGTGGCATGCCATCCGCGACTGCTGAGTGCAGCGCCGCGCCCTTCACTTTGCGTAGATCGCGCGCGACCTCGCTTTGCTCCTTATCCTGGCCGCCGCCGATGAAGAGCAGGTCGAAGGCCGCCGGGTCGAGCGGCTCGCCGCAGTCGAGCGGCGTGACGTGCAGCGCAATGCCGCGCCACTCGCAGCGGCGGCGCAGCGTGATGATGTTGCCGCGATCGCCGTACATATTGAGCTGGTCGGGGTAGAGATGGCCCAGCCGAATCGCCGGACCATCCTTCGTCGTGTCAGGTCCGTTGGCGCCGTCTGCCATGTCGTCAGCCCTCTGAGCACGCTTACGCTCCGGCATCGCGCTGCTCCCAGTAGTGGGGCGTGTGGCCGCGGCGCTCCAGCTCGGCGCGCACCGCCAGCATCGCCGTATAGGTCGGCACGACGTAGAGTGTCTCGCCGGGCGGCGTCGCCACCAGCGCCGCCTCAAGCGCGGCGGCCGGATCCGACTCGACCCGCGCCGGAGCGATGCCAGCGTACTTGAGCCGCAGCGCCAGATCGAAGGCGCGCGTGCCGCTGACCGTCACCTGCGCCGCGAAGCCCGCCGCGCGCTCCACCTCGGCGTCCCAGATCCACGACACATCTTCGCCGTCGGCGGCGCGGTCGTTGAGCGCCAGCAGCAGATGCAGCGGACCCGGCACCGCCGCCAGCGCCCGCAACACTTCGTTCAGGCCGGTGGGGTTCTTCGCCAGCAGCAATTGCACCGTCCGGTCGCCGGCGGCGATGCGCTCGGCACGACCGAAGGCGGCGGAGAAGTGGCTCAATGATTCGACGATAGCCTCCACCCCTGCGCCCATCGCCTGGCCGATGGTAGCGGCGGCCAGCGCGTTGTAGACGTTGTAGAGGCCCGGCAGGCTGATGGTGATCGGACGGGCATCGCCCTCGGGCGTCACCAGCGTGAAGCACGCGCGCTCCAGCCGCTCAAGGCGCACCTCGCGGGCGGCGACGGCAGGCGCCGGGCGTGCTTCGCCACAGTCGGGACAGCTCCAGTGGCCAATGTGGCTGTAGAAGCGCGGCGCGAAGGCCAGCACTCCGCCGCAGCGCGGGCAGGTGCGCGTATCCACCACCTCGCCCGCACCATCCGCGCTATCCGCTCCGCCGTCCTGCGCGGTGTTCTCGACGCCATAGTAGAGCACGTGCCCGGCAAAGCCCTCGGCGAGCGCGGCCACGGCTGGGTCGTCGGCGTTGAGGACGAGCGTGGTCGTGGCTGGAAGATCGCGCAGCGTCGTGTGCCAGCGCTCGGCGACAGTATCCACTTCGCCATAGCGGTCGAGCTGATCGCGGAAGAGGTTCGTGACGGCCACCACGCGCGGGCGCACGACGGCGACCACCGCCGGGAACGCGGCCTCGTCCACTTCGAAGACCGCCGCCGCATCGCCGTCCCAGCGCAGGCGTCCGCTCGGCTGAGCACGGATGATGAGCGCCGCGGCAATGCCGCGCAGCAGATTGGCGCCCTCGCGATTGCGCCAGACGCGCCGCCCGGCCGCCCGCAACGCGCCGGCTGTCATGCCGCTGGTGGTGGTCTTGCCGTTGGTGCCAGTGATGACGACCGCGCCATGGCGGAGCTGCGCGGCGAGATGCGCGATGACATCGGGATAGATGCGCTGCGCGACGAGGCCAGGCAAGCTCGTTCCGCCGCCGCGATGGAGGCGCCGCGAGAGCGCGCCCGCGGCCCGCCCGGCCACCACTGCCAGCGCGGCCCTGGCGACTGTTGGCGTGCTGCCGGAGACGGAGCCAGCTGGCTCAGCCGTAGCCCGCCCGGCTGCGGCCTGCTCTGTATCCGTTCCGGTCGTGTCGCCGGTTTGCGGCTGGTGCGCGCTCACTATTGGCCCTCCGACGGCGGCATCAGCGCCGAGATCGTCTGCAGAAACGTCTCTTGCGTGCACGGCTTGATCAGATAGGCATCGGCGCCTAGCTCGCGGGCGTACGCCTGATGTTGCGGCGTGGCGCGCGAGGTCAGCATCACAGTGCGCACACCAGCCAGCCGCGGTGTGCGCCGGATGATGCCCAGTAGCTCGAAGCCATCCAGTCGCGGCATCTCGATATCCAGCACCACCACCGCGGGCGGCTCCGCCAGCAGCAGGTCGAGCGCCTCACTACCATCGTGAGCGAGCTGCACATCGTAGCCCGCCCGTTTCAGCGTCAGCTCCAGCGCGCGCCGGATGGAGAGCGAGTCATCCACCACCAGCACACGCGGTGCCACGTCGAGCGCCTCAGCGTTCTCGGCGAGCTGCACAGCGGAGAACGCCAGTGCCTCCTCGCCGAGCGCGCGCCGTACGAGAGGATCAGGATCGAGCACCAGCACCAGCTCTCCGTCCGGCGCGATGGCAATGCCGCGCACCAGCTCGCGCCGCAGGTGGGGCGGCAGCGCCTGCACAACCACGTTGTCCTGCATGCCAAGCTCATCAACGAGCAGCACCAGCCGCCGTGCGCCAGCCTCAATGCAGAGCGCCGGCTGTGGATCGCGCAGTGTCTGCGGCACACCCAGCAGCTCGCCGAGCGCCAGCGCGGGAATCTCTTCGTACGC
>DASUBU010000186.1:0-4808 GCA_035763125.1 Ktedonobacterales bacterium | reverse complement strand
GCGACCATGAACGGCCCGCCGATGTGCGTCTCGATCAGCTTCTGCGTCTCGCCATGGTCCGTGAGGAGTCTGCCGAGCACGTTGGGCAGCGGCGCGGCGAGGAAGCCGAGGATTTTGTCCCAGAAGACAAAGCCCAGCACCGAGCAGATGGCGATGGCGAGCACCGAGTAGAAGAGGCGGCGGCGCAGCTCTTCGAGGTGCTCGACGAGCGTCATCGTCGCGCCTTCCGGCTCCTCCTCATCCTGTACCGGCGGTGGCGTCGCGAGCTGGCCCAGGCGCAGCTCGCCATCCTGGAGGTCACTGGCTGCCATCTGCTACCTCCTCGCCGGCGGCGCTTCCCTTGGCGCCTTTCCGGCCCTGCACCGCTCACCGCATCCACATCGCTACATCCACGCCGGTCACATCCACGCCGAAACTCGCTGTACCGCCTGCCAGGCGCCACGGCCACTGCAGTGGCAAGCGCACGGCCAAGCGGCCAACGCCGCGTCCCGGCGTTCATTCTCTAGAACGCATAGCCCGCCCCATGCGTCGCGGCGGGCGACTACTCGGCAGCTACTCGACGGTCGTCTCGACCGGCGGCAGCTTATCGCCAGCCGGGGTGGTGGCAGAGGCGGGCGGCTCGACGGCCGGCATCTGCGGCTGTGTCTGCGGCGCGGACACCTGCGCTGCCGCAGAGGAGGCCGGCGGCACCTGCGGAGGCGCCGACTCACCCTTCGGCTCGGTGACTTCACGCATGGATCTCTGGAACTCGCGGATCGTCTTGCCGACCGACGATCCCATCTCCGGCAGCCGCTTCGGGCCGAAGACCAGCAGTGCGATCACAACGATGATCACCAGCTCAGGCCAATGGAATCCCCCCATACCAATCGCTCCGTTTCTCCGTCACGCGGGCACGGTGCGCGACTCTCGGTGATTATAGTCCAGTCATGTGGCAATTGCCATGCACATCGGTACAATCGCCCAGACAGCCAGGCCCTACTACCTCGCGCACCCCACTTGGACGCGATCCGCCCCACTCTGTGCAAGTGGCTCGCGAACTGGGGCCGCGCCGCGCATCCCGCAATAAGAGCTACGCGGCAGGGCGACACGGCTGGAGGCGGCGCCGCACTGCCAGGCAGCCAGCACGCCGAATGGCGAGCGGCGGCGGTCTGTGCTACCATCCCCCTTGAACTCTTTTCGATGGCCTGATGTCTTCGGCTGCGCCCGCCAAGGAGTGCTCCATGCCGCACAAGTTCGACGTGCGCGAAAAGCAGAAGCTGCTCAGTGAGGAGCGCGAGGCAGCGCTTCAGCCGGTGCGTCTGCTGCGGAAGCTCGGTCTGCGCGCGGGCGATACCGTAGCGGATATCGGCTGCGGGCCGGGCTTCTTCACGCTGCCCGCGGCGCAGATCGTCGGCGAGCGGGGCATCGTGCTGGCCGGCGACATCCAGGGCGAGATGCTGACCGCCGTGCGGGGCCGCGCGCATGACGCTGGCCTGCGCAACGTGCGCGTGTTCAAGACCAGCGAGACGGAGATCCCGCTGCCTGCCGAATCGTTCGACTTCGTGCTGCTGGCTTTCGTGCTCAACGAGGTGGAGCACCGCGCGACCTTCCTGCACCGCGCCGCGAAGCTGCTGCGCGAGAGCGGGCGGGTAGCCGTGCTGGAGTGGGAGCGCGTGGAGACGTCCGATGGCCCGCCGCTGGAAGAGCGCCTCTCGCGCGACGAGCTGGTGGACGACGCCCACGCCGTGGGGCTGCGCGTCAAGGAGGACGGCGAGCTGGACGAGGCGAGCTACTACTACGTCTTCGTGCGCTCCTCCGGCCGCTAGCCTCCGTCGCGGGCCTCCAGCCGCCCGCGGCCACTGGGGCCGATTGTGCCGCTCGCCGTCCGTTTCCGGCGCCCGCATGTGCCATCTTCCCCCTTCCTGTCGTATACTTCTTAGGATAGGTGGTGGGAGACGAGTCACAGTATGACGTCGCACGGGTCGCCGCCGCGGGAGCAGGGCTTCCGGCGCGGCGCGATGCGGACGGCGGCAGAAGGGAGCCCGGGGTGAACGCGTACGAGCAGCTGTTGGTGATCCGCGATCGGCTGGAGCAGAATGGGGCGAACGAAGCCTCGATTGATCTGGTCGACAAGTACCTGGATCGCGCCGAGTCCGAGCGCAACAGCGCGACCTCGGTGGCACAGGTGATGATGCTGCGCCACCTCCTTCGCGCGCGCGAAGCGCTCGATAACGATGCCGTCTACAACGACTTGCAGGAGTTGATGTCGGAGCACGACGCCCGGAAGGTCGCGGAGGATGACGTCCGCCCCGCCTACGTGGATACCGAGCGCCACCCGCGCCCGCGCAGCTACTACAAGGCCCTCAAGGAGAAAGAGCAGCAGCAGAAGAAGCCCTGAGCGGCCGCCTGCCCTCATCAGCATCCAGACGCGATCAGCGCGCTTCCGACGCGCTCTGCCTCGCCGGCCGCCGCGGGCACCCCGCGGTAGGCCGGCGCGTCTTCTCATCACGAAGGCAGTTCCCAAGCGGTTGGAGCCTGCGCCCGTATGTTCTTTTAGCCAGGAAGCCCGCGCCTCCAGCGGTTTGCAGCGGCTGGTCGCCACTCTCACCACTTTCCAATGCGTTCGTGCGTATGATATGTGTGAGCGCCCCAGAAGACGGCGGCGCATCCCTGGCATCCGGTCTGCACATGGTGAGGTGAGTCTACCGCTATGCGCCGGGGGGAGGATCTATCCACATGACATCAGTTGCCCGCCCAGGACGCCCGCGCTGGTACAAGCCCGATACGGGGCTGGCCGTGCGCATGGTCCTGACGATGTTTCTGCTCGGCCTGGTCTATGTCGTCTTCACCGGCGTGCTGGTCAGGCTCGGCTACGGCGTGATCGCCATCCCATTCGCGCTGATCATCGCCGGCACGCAGCTCTTCTTCGCCGACAAGATCGCGCTGGCCTCGATGGGCGCGCACGACGTGGACGAATCGCAGGCACCGGAGCTGCACGATATGGTCGGCCGCCTGGCTGCGCAGTCGGGGCTGCCCAAGCCGCGCATCGCGATCGTCAACTCCAGTCTGCCCAACGCCTTCGCCACCGGCCGCGACAAGAATCACGCCGTGGTGGCTGTCACCACTGGCATCCTCAGCCAGCTCAATCCGCAGGAGCTAGAGGCGGTACTGGCCCACGAGCTGACCCACATCATCAACCGCGACATGCTGGTGATGACGATTGCCACCTTCTTCTCGATGGTGGCCGGCATCATCACGCAGAACTTCCTGTGGCTGGGCATGTGGGGCGGCGGTGGCTATGGCCGGCGGCGCGGCAACGACGGCGAGGGCAACGCGTTCATTCTGACGCTGCTCGTCTCGGCGCTCGTCTACGCCATCAGCTTCGTGCTGATTCGCATGCTCTCGCGCTACCGCGAGCTGGCGGCCGACCGCGGGTCCGCGCTGATCACGGGCGCGCCGCAGAATCTGGCCTCTGCGCTGCTCAAGCTCGACGCGCTCATTCGCGGCGGCGCGGCGCGCATCCCGCAGCAGGACTTCCGCCGCGCGCAGACGGTGAACGCGCTGTTCATCGTGCCGGCGCTGCGGGGCGACTCGCTGGCGACGCTATTCTCGACGCATCCCTCGACCGAGGAGCGCGTGGAGCGCCTGATGGCGATGCAGCGGCAGATGGAGAGCGCCGGGTATCTTTCGTAAGCGAGACGCGTAACGATCCGTTATAGGGGATAGACGTATCAAGCCGGTGTAGGGGCGATGCATGCATCGCCCCCGCCGCATACACATGGATGCGATGCTGTTGTGAAGCGAACCGGAGGCGCTTGTGGGCATTCTCGACACGCTCTTTGGCCGCCAGAAGCCGACGCCGGTCGGCCCCGAGCGCCTCTTTGCCATCAGCACCGCCGACACGACGCTCCAGACGGCGCAGGACCTCAAATCAACGGGCGTGGGGGCGATGTGCTTTCGCGGCGTCGCCTCCGGCCCCTTCGCCCAGATGCAGCGCGACCTCGACGCCATGCTGACGGTGGCCGAGAAGGACCAGGGCGGCGCGCAGTACCGCTACTTCCAGGATGACCTGGGCTACACCTGGCTGATCTTCGAGAGCGGCGACTTCCAGACGCTCGTCACCACCGTGCACGTCGCCAGCCGCACGCTGCTGGACCAGGGCTACGGCAGTCAATTGCTCTTCGCCATCTTCCCGTTCAAGGATAGCAACGGGCACGTCTTGTACTGGATCTACAACTACAAGCGCGGCACGTTCTATCCGTTCGTGCCGCAGGCCGACTCGCATGACAAGCTGCGCCGCCGCAACAACCCCGAAGAGCTGCGGCTGGCCTCGGCGCTGAAGGACGAGATGCCGATCGAGGACCAGATCGAGATGTGGTATCCGGTCTGGGACCTGCCGCTATAGCTGATCCTTGCACCCAGCCCGGATTTCACCGCAGAGGACACGGAGGAATCGGAGGAAACGGAGGGAGAGATCAGAGCGCGCCTCTGCCTCGGCTCTCTCTGTGTGCAAGGAGAAAGTGCCCCATGCCGAGGGCGTACACCGGATACCACTACGGACGGTGATGGTATGCGCGGCCCTGCCGGCGGGCGTGCGCAGCACGCCCCTACGGACGTGGCGGGGTGAGGCGATGGCAATGGTGGGGACGCCTCGTGAAGGCGTAGGGGCGTCTTGCGGACGCCCCCGGTTGGCGGACGCCCTTGCCCGTGCGGACACTCTCACGGGGTATGCGTGCGGCGCGCTCATCCCCAGGAGCGCCCATCGAATACGACTATCCCCCGCCTCGATGGAAGCGGGGGATGCGTATGGTGTATGCCGGTGCGCCGCG
>DASUBU010000185.1:0-12908 GCA_035763125.1 Ktedonobacterales bacterium | reverse complement strand
GGTGACTTCTGCGTCCCCTTCGAGAGCTGCTGCCGCGAGTCAATGCCGCCCATACGCGGCGCAGCGCTGTCGTCTCCGCCCTCCAGCAGCACGATTGCCCTCCGCAGGCGGTCCATGTCGTGCAGGAAGCACGCGACGGCGCTCGCCGCCGAGCCTTTACTGTTGGCGTTCTCGAACCGGCGGGCCGTGACGTCACCCACCTGCGTCGCCTGCACGTCATTGCCCACGTTGAAGGCGTCGCGGTAAATCTCTTGCCAGCCCTGCCAGCGACCGCGCAGCGGCTTCCAGCCGAGCTGACTGTCGCTCACCGCGCGCCACTTTTCTTCTGTGTACGCCATCCAATCGGCGATGAGGCGCGTATACGAGGCGAGCAGCTCGCGCATCTCTTCGGACTGCGCGTCCAGTCGCATGCTCAGCGGCGGCTGGCGATCGTAGGACTGGTAGCCATCGTCCTGATAGCCGTCCTGGGCGGCGTAGTCACCATACTGGTCGTATCCGTAGTCGCCCGGCGCGGGGCCCGAGAGCGCGCCGGCATATGGCGTACCCGCATACTGCGCCATCAGGCCAGCTTGAGCTGCCCACTCGCCCGCGTGCAGCTGGCCCTCGTCATTGGCGAACATATCTGGCCGCAGCCCGCCGATGATGATCTCTTCAGTACCGAGCGCGTCGAGCAGGCGCCACGCCAGCCGCGGATTGCGAACCACCCAGCCGGCCTTGCGAGCCAGGTAGACGCCGGAAAAGGCGAAGTTGACGAGCAGCCAGATGAAACCCTTCACCGCCGCCCACAACGCGACCAGATAGCCAGCCCATATCGCCGGCGAGTCAGTCTTGCCCGCCTCGAAAATGACGGTCAAGATCGCCGCGACGAGCAGGCTCGGATCGCGAATTGGGTTCACTAGCCCCACAATGGAGGAGATCGGGCCCTTCTTGCGGCGCTCGCCCTTTGCCATCGTTTCGCCTCCGCTTTCACCGCGGCCTGCGGCGCTCTCAGGGAATCGCTTCCTTCGCCCCCCCGGTGCGTGGCGAGGTGTGGCGTTGTTGTGCGGTCACAGAGCCAGATACGTGCTGGATCGTCGCCTGCGCCATCTGTTGTCACGGCGCGTGCTTGGTCCGCAGCGGCCCCACGTACAGACACATGTATGCGCAGCCTATGGCGAGCCGCCCCGCAGCGCACGTATCTTAGGAAGAAAGTACCTTTGTGCCTCCTCGCGCGCCCACGTCGCATGCTCGGTCCCCACGTCCGGGCGTTCGGCTGAATCACAGCATACAATATGAGTGACAGCTTCGTCTCCTTGGAGCGGCTTCGAGACGTCGCCGCGCTAGCCTACTCGCGGCCGCCTCCTCTGCGTGCCGCTTGATGCGAAAGGGTGGCGTCCGTGGACCCCGTCAACCTGTTCGAGTATGAGGCCCTCGCCCAATCTCGCCTGGATACCGTCGCCTGGGACTACTATCGCAGCGGCTCTGACGACGAAGTGACGCTGCGCGCCAACCGCTCCGCATTCGAGCGCCTGCGACTGCGGCCGCGCGTGATGGTGGATGTGAGCGCGATAGACCTGCGCACCACAGTCCTCGGGACGTCCGTCAACATGCCCATCATGATCGCGCCGATGGCCTATCACGGTCTCGCCACGGCCGAGGCTGAATGCGCCACCGCGCAAGCCGCCGGCGCAGTTGGTGCCCTGATGACGGCGAGCACGATGTCTAATCGCACGCTGGAGGATATTGCCGCGGCAGCCACAGGGCCGCTGTGGTTCCAGCTCTACGTCTACCAGCAGCGCGCCGTCACCGAGGAGCTGGTACGCCGGGCCGAGGTAGCCGGCTACCGCGCGCTCGTCCTCACCGTTGATGCGCCCCGCATCGGCCGCCGCGAGCCCGATATCCGCAACGGCTTCGGGCTTCCCGGCCATCTCACCGCCGCCAACTTCACCGCCGACTCGAACGTCTTCATGCACGATCACGCGCCAGGCGTCTCTGGACTTGCCGCCCACGCTGCCGCCCAGTTCGACGCAACCCTCACCTGGGGAGCGCTCTCCTGGCTGGCAGGCATCAGTCGCTTGCCGGTGGTCGTCAAGGGCATTCTCACCGGCGAGGACGCCGCGCTTGCCGTGGCGCACGGCGCCGCGGGCATCATCGTCTCGAACCACGGTGGACGCCAGCTCGATAGTGCGCTCGCTGCGATCGAGGCGTTGCCCGAGGTCGTCCATGCCGTCGCCGGGCGCTGCGAGGTGTACATGGACGGCGGCATCCGGCGCGGGACAGATGTGCTCAAGGCATTGGCGCTTGGCGCGCGGGCCGTGCTGGTGGGCCGGCCCGTGCTGTGGGGTCTGGCGGTGGATGGTGCGGCTGGTGCTCAGCACGTGCTGGAGCTGCTGCGCAACGAGCTCGACCTGGCGATGACGCTCGCCGGCCGCCCTACCCTCGCCGATATAGACGCCTCCCTCGTCCGTGCGGTCTAGACCGCGCCATGTATGCGACGTATGCGACATTTCGCCTGCCCGTTCGTATACACCCCAGCGTACTTGCCGGCTGCGACGCCGCATGCGATGCGACCAGCGGGACGGCGAAAGCTAGCCGCGTGTGCTACACTAGGCGCGATGGTGGGCCGGGAGCAGAGCGTCTTGCCCCGGCGGGTGTGCGGTGGGGTGCCGCGCAGTGGAGGTGCAGACGATGTCCCTGACCTCGATTCTTTCGCTTTTCGGGCAGTCGCCGCCGGGTGATGCCGCGGGCCTCAACGAGCTCACCTATCTGCTTGCGGCGCTTGGCCTCAGCACCACCGCTGGCTTGCGGGCCTATCTGCCGCTGCTGGCGATCGGCCTCGCCTCAGACGTTGATCCTTCGTTGCTACCGCTGCAATCCAATTTCAAGGACCTCGGCAACCCCGTCGTCCTCATCATCCTTGCGGTGCTGGTCGTCGGCGAGTTCGCCATAGACAAGGTGCCGGTGCTGGACCACCTCAGCGACGTGGTGCATACCGTGATTCGCCCGGTCTCCGGCGCGATCATCATGGCGGGCACGCACAATAGCCTGAGCGATGTTAGCCCCTGGGTGGCCGCTGGCGTGGGTGGCGTGCTTGCTTTCGGCCTGCATGGGACGAAGGCGGTCACTCGGCCCGCCGTCACGGCTACCACCGTCGGGCATGGTAATCCGGTCGTCAGCCTAATCGAGGACTTTGTGGTCGTGCTCGGCGTGGCGGTCCTCATGCTGCTGCCTGTCTTCGGCTTCATCCTCTTCGCGATCTTCCTGGTGATGCTCTTCCGCCTGCTGCGTCGCGGCTGGCGCTGGCTGCGTGGGCGCGGCAAGAAAGGCGGCGGACGTGCTGCCACCGCCGCGACGGCTCGGACGCCCCCTGGGCGCGGGCGCAGAGGGCGCGCGGCGGCTCCTGGTGCGCCGGTCGCTCCGCCCGCGGCCGTACCTCCTATCGCAGCGCCGATTGCCGCCGCTGTTTCGGTCGGCGCTAGCTCCACGCCTGTCTATCCGCCAGGCATGCCAACTCAGACGTACCCCGGCCCCGGTCCCAACATTCCGGTTCCGGTTGGCGTGCCAGTGGCTACCGGCACTGGCAGCGGCAACACCACGACCGTCGCCGCCACCAATCAGGCGCCGTTCCCGCCTCCTGCCGGCATCCAGTCGCCGCCACAGGGCGGTGGGCCGCAGTCACCAGTGACCACGACGCAGCCGTATCCGCCGGTAGTCTATCCCAGCAATGCGCCCACCCTGCCTGGCACACAGAATCCATGACCGAGCCGCTGACCCACGCGACTTCGCACCGTTCCACGCGCGGCAGCGCCCGGCGTCTTCCCTGGCGCTGGGTGCTGGGCGCCGCGCTGGCTGTCTCGCTGATCTTGGGGGGTGCATTTGCGGCACGTGTGGTCATCGGCAGCGCACGCCTGGACGTCACTGTGCCTGCGCCCGCTCTCGGCCCGCTCCGTTTGGAGGTCGTCACCCCGCCCGGAATCAGCTTCGAGCGGATCGCACTCGACTCAGCCACCGGCCATCTCGTCGCGCTGACCGGCCCCGCCGCGCAGGGCTGTCCACCGACAGGGGCCTGTGCATCCTTTGGACGACCTGATGCCTTTGTCGTATTGGATGGCGCGACCGGCGCGGCGCTTGCCCGGACGCCACTCTCTGGTGATGCCGCGTCCGCCGCCTCGGCCGCGCTGCTCGTCGTTGAGGCTGACTCTCACGCCGCGTACGCCGTCTCGTCCACAGCTATCGCGCGCTTTTCGACGCTTGATGGCACGCTCCAACGCCGTGTCACGCTCGGCACCGCGCTCGCCGGGCCGCCCTCAGGCGGCGCGCTCGATCCGACTACCGGCCATCTCTACCTCTGTGCGGGTTCCACTGTCTACGCGTTCGATGTCAACTCCGGCATGCTGCTTGCCTCGCAGCCAATTCTGCATGGTGCCGGCGTTGTGGATGGCCCAGCCTTCGACCCCAGCGTGCGCCGCCTGTATCTCCTCGCGCGCGGATCGGGCGGACCGCCCCAGCTTGCCGCATTCGCCCCCGATCTCGCCCCACTCGGCCAACTTCCGTTGCCTGAGAACGCCTCGCTCGGCCCACTCGACACTGCCGGGCGCACGCTCTATCTCTTCGGTCAGGGTGGCGCCGTATATCAGCTCACCACCGACGCGCCGTTCTCCGTCGCCGCGCTCAGTACCGCCCCTCGCCTGCGTAACGCCACCGCGCTCGGCTGGAACCCAGACATCGGACACACCTATCGTGCGACTGCTGGCGGCCTGGATCTGCTGGAGTTGGCCAGTGGGCGTCCGCTCGCCACCCTGCCACTGCCCGTCGTGCAGCCGGCGGCTACGCCGCTGTTAACGGACGGTGCCCGCGGACTGCTCTACGTGCCAACATTGCACGGCCAGCTCGCCATCGTCCATGATGCTGGCGCTGCGTCAGCTGGCGCGCTCAATCCGGCCACGGCGCTGCTGCTCGCGCGCACGGCGCTTGGCCACTTCCTGCCCGATACCAACCAGGACCCACCCTTCATCGCGCAAGATACCTTTCCGCTCGATCTCACCGCTGCTCCATCCTACACACCTCTGTCGCACGACTACTGGATTCATTTCTCTGATCTCGGCTGGCAGGGACCCTATCCCGGCACGGCCGACGCTACAATCAATCGCGACCCTGGACGTGCAGGTGGCTACCTGGCGACCTTTCGCATCGCCTGGCAGCAGCTTTTCCTTCGCCAGCACCAGTGGGTCTGCGCGATTGCCCCCGACGGCACTGTTACCCTCCGCTCTGAGGGTGGCGATGCCGTGCCCTGATCCGAGATCCGAGGATGCTCCTATGGCTCGCATTGATGGTCGCGCCGACGACCAGCTTCGCCCGGTGCGCCTGACGCCCGACTACCTCACCTATGCCGAAGGCTCCGTGCTGATCGAGTTCGGCAACACGCGCGTTCTCTGCGCCGCTTCCATTGAAGAGCGTGTGCCGACCTTCCTGGATGGTCGCGGCCAGGGCTGGATCACCGCCGAGTACGCCATGCTGCCGCGTGCTGGCGCCACCCGCTCGCCGCGCGAGTCCGTCATCGGCAAGATCGGCGGTCGCACGCACGAGATCCAGCGGCTGATCGGCCGCTCGTTGCGCGCCTGCGCAGATCTGCGCGCGCTGGGCGAGCGCACCATCACCCTCGACTGTGACGTGCTGCAAGCCGATGGCGGCACGCGCACGGCCGCCATCACGGGCGCCTGGGTGGCGCTACAACTTGCCTGCGCATCCCTCAAGGCGCGCGGCCAGCTCAAGGTCAATCCCGTCAAGCTGGCCGTCGCGGCCGTCAGCGTCGGCATTGTCAAGGGTCAGATCCTGCTCGACCTCAACTACGCCGAGGACTCCAAGGCCGAGGTGGACGCCAACGTGGTCATGACCAGCGCCGGCGACTACATCGAGGTGCAGGGCACCGCCGAAGGCAAGCCGTTCTCGCGCGAGCGCCTGTCCGCGCTGCTCGATCTCGCCGACAAGGGCATCCGCGAGTTGCTGGCCCTCCAGCAGGAGCACATCAAGCGGTGAGCATCCGCTCATGAGCAGGCTCCCTCCCATCCGCGTTCATGGCAGCTCTATTGTCCACTTGGCGTCGGAATTGCTGTCGGTACGCTCTGATGTAATCATCTCCAGTCGAGTGATTCCAGCACTCGTGCGGTGATTCGCGTGCCTGCTGCGCGGGATGGAGGTGGGAGAGCGATGCTCGGCCAGCACAACGTCGGAGTCAATTTCAATAACGCCGGCCAAGGCACGTCTGGAGGTGGGACGGGGAAGTCGAAAGATCCCCCCTGGAAGGTTGCGCTGCACTACAATGCGAAGCTGGCGCTCATGATCCTTTCGTTGCTCGGCATGTTTGTGAGCGGCTTCGTGATCGGCGGGCTGCTGCCGCACGGCTTGCCTGGCCTTATGGTAGCCTTCGCTCCTGGTCCGTTGCCTTCGGCGGACCGGCCGCAGTTCACCTGCGCCGTGCTCGTCAACCATAGCTATGGAAGTGTCTGTGTGACGGTGCCTAGCGAGCCGCCGGCGGCGCAGGTACATTTGCAGTTGTTGTACTGCGCCGGCCAGCCGGGGCCGCAGAAAGCAGGGACGATCGTCGTGGCGGGCTTTCCACAGCAGGTCGCGCAGGACGCCTATCAGTGGGTCTTCGTTCCTGACGCGCCCTGCGACGGTGCCGCGGAGGTCGTGGTGTGGACCGACCGCGCCGTGGGGGAAACCGCCTCGCTTGCAGTGAACGTCCAGGCGGATCCCGCGACGGCGACGCCGGGCAAGCATCCATGAAAACGTGCCTGGTGATTGCCGCCCACCCCGACGACATCGAGAGCTGGTGCGCGGGAACCGTCGCCGTTCTCGTCCGGCAGGGCTGGCGCGCCGTCTATGTCCTCTGCACGTCGGGCGAGAAGGGCACCGCCGACCCGACCGAAGAAACCGCCACTGTGGCCGCCCGCCGCGAGGCCGAGCAGCGCGCCGCCGCACGCATCGTTGGCGCCGAGGAGCCGGTTTTTCTACGTCTGCCGGACGGCGGCCTGGAAGACGATCCACACCTGCGCGGTCTGCTCGTTCGCGAGATTCGTCGTCATCGCCCGGATCTGCTCCTCACTCACGACCCGGTTCACCCCTGGCCGGCCTACACCACCCATCGCGACCATCGCGTCGCTGGTCGTGTCGCGCTCGACGCCGCCTACCCCTACGCCCGTGACCCGCTGCACTACCCCGTGCAGCTCCATGACGAAGGCCTCGCCCCACACGCCGTCGCCGAGGTCTGGCTCTTTAGCTCTGCCGCGCCGGATCATTACGTAGACATCGCTGCCGGGCTGGAGGCCAAGATCGCTGCCCGCCTCGCCCACGCTAGCCAGACGGCCGATCCCGAAGCGCTCGCGGCCTCCTGGCGCCGTCGCGCCGAAGAGACCGGCCGGCAGGGCGGGCTGCTCTTGGCCGAAGCGTTCAAGCGCCTGACGCTCTGAGAACGGCGGCGCACCCCACATGGGCTATTGGACTGGTATCGGCGGCTGCCGAATTTCGCTCTCCGTACCTTCAAGCTGGCTACGCATGCGCTCGAACGTGTCGGCGTCAATCTCACCGCGTGCGTACCGCATGCGCAGAATCTCCATCGCCGACGGTCCAGCAGACGGATTGCCGGTCGTCGGCGTCCGGCTGGAGAGCCAGCGCGTCAGTGCCCAAACGAGCAGCCCGACGATGGCAATCCAGACGACCGCATTCAGCAGCATGAACAGGCCCATTCCCCACCAGTTTGTCGTAGGGTAACCCCACATCATCTGATCATGCCTCCTATCTCGTACCGCACTCACCGACGAGAAGTGCGGCCGCCGCGGCGCATGCCCGGCGCGGCACGCCGCCATTCTTGACGGTATCCGGCCACCGTCACATCCGCGGCACATCAGCGGGTCGCCGACTCACGATTGCATCACCACTTCCCCCGGCGCGCATTACATGGCGCGGGCGCCCCAGTCGCCGAACACGCCAGCTCAAGCCGGGACTATTCGACCGGCGCCAGCCCCGTTTCCTGCCGCAGCCGCCGCACCTCGTCGTCGCTCAGCAGCCGCGCCTGACCGGCCGGCAACTCCCCCAGCGCCAGCGGTCCCACCCGCACGCGCCGCAATCGCCGTACCGGATGTCCCACCGCCTCCAGCATCCGCCGCACCTGACGCTTGCGCCCCTCGTGGATCACCAGCGCGAGCCAGGTATCCGGCCCCGCCTGCCGCAGCGTGCGCACCCGCGCGGGCGCGGTCGGGCGCGTCTCGCCCTCCAGCGCGACGCCTTGCGCCAGCCGCTCCAGCGCCTCACGCGGGGGATGGCCGTCCACGAGCGCGTGATACTCCTTCTCCAAGGCATACCGCGGATGCGTCATGCTCAGGGTGAGCTCGCCGTCATTGGTCAGCAACAGCAGTCCTTCTGTGTCGCGGTCCAGCCGTCCAACTGGATACACCCGCTGCGCGCGCCATTCCTCGGGCATCAGATCGAGCACTGTCCGTCGTCCCCGCTCGTCGCGTGCCGTCGTGACCGTATCCAGTGGCTTATTCAGCAACACGTACAGTCGGCCGCGTTCGTCTGGTGGTCGGACCACTTCGCCGCGCACACGCACCTCATCGCGGCCCGGCACCACGCGCGTCCCCATCTCGCGCACCACCTGCCCGTTGACCATCACCTCGCCCGCGGTGATCAACTCCTCCGCGTGCCGTCGCGAGGCGATCCCCGCATGCGCGAGATACTTCTGCAAGCGCTCACCTTGTGGGCTCTTATCGCTTGCGGTGGCAGGGGACCCGAGCGTCCGGCCCTTGGACCTGGCCATCCGCCGCTCGCTCTGCCGTTCGACATTCGTGCCGTGCGCTGCCCTTCGATGAGTACTCATGCCATCGAGTATAGCGTCTGACGCCGCTTCGATAAACCCGCGCAGGCATGAGGGAAACTCGATGCATGCGCCGCCCCAACAGCCAGCGGGCAAGTGGAAAGCGGCGAGGTTTGCGAGGGACAGGGGCCTCCCCACAGGGGACAGGGGCCTCCCGGCGCGATTAGAATCGCTGGCTGGCTATCACCCGATGTAACAATCCTCTCTCACTCCCAGCCAATCGCCGTAACAATCGCTGTATAATGAAGAGGATTGGCTACGGCCGGGGCATCTGCCCGGCGCACATCGCCAGCGTTTGCATCACGCGCCCGCGTTATGGGTCGGAGCAGGTAGACCTCACCCCCACGCCCGCGCACCCAGAAAGGTCTCTCGCGCATGAGTGCCACCAGTCTCCGCCGGCTGCCTAGCCCCACGGAGATCGAAGACAGCCGGCCTGGCGTCAACAACTTCACTATCGTCGCCGCCACCGTCAACGGCTCCGGCTCGCAGACCGCCAACAATACCCTGCTGCGCGCCCTCTTCAAGATGGGCATACCCGTCGTCGGCAAGAACATCTTCCCCTCCAACATCCAGGGCCTGCCGACCTGGTTTTCCATCCGCCTCAGCAGAGACGGCTTCGTCGCGCGCCGCGAGACCGCCGAGATCGTCGTGGCGATGAATCGCCAGACCGCCGCCGAGGATATCGCCAACGTCGCCTCCGGCGGCGTGGTGATCTACCCTACGGAGTGGAAGCTGAGCGAGGACCGCTCCGACGTCACGTACTACTCCCTGCCCATTCAGCAGATGGCCAAGGACTCCGGCGCCAACGCCGACCTGCGGCCCTACGTCGCCAATATGGCCTACGTCGGCGCGCTGGTCGAGCTGCTCGGCATTGACGTCGAGGAGATCAAAGCCGCCCTCTCGGAGCACTTCAAGGGCAAGCAGAAGCCGATTGACCTCAACTTCGGTGTCGTGCAGGCCGCGATTGACTACGTGCGCGCCAACATCACCAAACGCGACACCTTCCGTGTCGAGCGCGTCCCCGGCGGCAACGCCGGCAAGCTGATGATCAACGGCAACTCGGCCGGCGCGTTGGGTGCCGTCTTCGGCGGCTTCACCGTCGCCAGCTGGTACCCCATCACCCCCTCCACCAGCCTGATAGACGCGCTGACCGACTACGCCAAGGGCCTGCGCACCGACAAGCAGACCGGCGAGCACACCTACGCCATCGTCCAGGCCGAAGACGAGATCGCCGCCATCGGCATGGTGGTCGGCTCCGGCTGGGCTGGCGCGCGCGCGATGACCTCTACCTCCGGCCCCGGCCTCTCGCTGATGACCGAGTTTATCGGCTTCGCCTACTTCACCGAGATTCCGGCGGTCATCTGGGACATCCAGCGCATGGGTCCCAGCACCGGCCTGCCCACGCGCGTCTCGCAGGGCGACGTGCTGATGGCCTACTATCTCGGCCACGGCGATACGCGCAACATCTGCCTGCTGCCGGGAAGCATGGAAGAATGCTTCGAGTTCGGCTGGCGCGCCTTCGATCTCGCCGAGCGGCTGCAGACGCCGGTGCTCGTGCTGAGCGATCTCGACCTTGGCATGAACCTGTGGATGACGAAGCCGTTCGCCTATCCGGATAAGCCGCTGGACCGCGGCAAGGTGCTCAGCGCCGAAGACCTCAACCGCCTCGGCAGCTTCCATCGCTACGAGGATGTGGACGGCGACGGCGTGCCCTACCGCACGATCCCCGGCACCGATCACCCGGCCGCCGCCTACTTCACGCGCGGCTCCGGCCACAACAAAGAAGCCCGCTACACCGAGCGCGCCGACGAGTGGGAAGAGAATCTCGCCCGCCTCGCCCGCAAGCACGAGTTCGCGCGCACCATCGTCCCCGCGCCGGTGGTAGATGAGGTCGAGGGCGCCGAGATTGGCATCATCGCCTACGGGTCAACTGACCCTGGCGTCGCCGAGGCGCGCGCGATGCTGGCCGACAAGGGCGTGCCGACGAGCTATCTGCGACTGCGCGCGCTGCCCACCACCGTCGAGCTGAACGAGTTCGTCGCGCGCCATCCGCGCGTCTACGTCGTCGAAAACAACTTCGACGGCCAGATGCGGCGCATTCTGCAGACCGAAGTGCCCGAGCACGCCGCCAACCTCATCGCGATCACCAAGTGCGACGGCCTTTCCCTCACCGGCCGCTGGATCGCCCGATCCATTCTCGAACAGGAGCAGTAGTCACCATGGCAGTCCAGGAACCTCCCGCCCAGGGCGTGAATCTCATTGGCCTCACCCGCGCCGACTACAAGGGCGCGCCGTCCACCCTCTGCAAGGGCTGCGGCCACGACTCGATCTCGGCGCGCATCATCTCCATCGCCTACGATCTCTCGCTCAAGCCCACGCGGGTCATCAAGCTGAGCGGCATCGGCTGCTCGTCCAAGACTCCCGCCTATTTCTTAAACCAGTCGCACGGCATCAATGCGCTGCACGGCCGCATGCCCTCGATCGCCACAGGCGCCACGCTCGCCAACCGCGAGCTGCTGGCGATCGGCGTCTCCGGCGACGGCGATACCGGCAGCATCGGTATCGGCCAGTTCAAGCACATGGTCCGCCGCAATGTGCCGGTGGTCTACATCGTCGAGGATAACGGCGTCTACGGCCTTACCAAGGGCCAGTTCTCCGCCACCGCCGACGAGGGCCAGGAGCTCAAGTACGCCGGCCTCAACGAGCTGCCGCCAATTGATCTCTGCCTGGAGGCGGTCGCCGCCGACTGCGGCTTCGTCGCGCGCTCGTTTGCCGGTGATCCGCGCCAGGTGGAGGCGCTGCTGAAGGCGGCGATGAGCCACCGCGGCACCGCAGTGCTCGACATCATCAGCCCCTGCGTCTCCTTCAACGACCACGAAGACTCCACCAAGAGCTACGCCTGGGGCAAGTCGCACGAGGAGGTCGTCTCCGACTTCAGCTTCGTCCCGGCCCGCAATGAGATCACCGTGGACTACGAGGAGGGCAGCACGGCGGTCGTCGAGATGCACGACGGCTCACACATCGTCCTCAAGAAGCTGGACAATAATTACGATCCGACCGACAAATACGCCGCGATGAAGCTGCTGGAAGAGGCGCACCAGAAGCAGGAGTTCATCACCGGCCTGATCTACATCAACGAGCAGCGCCCGGCCCTGCCCGAGCTGGAGCACTTGCCCCAGACGCCGCTGGCCCAGCTTCCCGAGGCGCGCCTGCGCCCTTCGCCCGACGTGCTGGACAGCCTCATGCGCAAGATGATGTAACCGGCCAGGACAGCGATTTCACGCGAGGCGGGGGAACTTCCTCCGCCTCATGGTCTGTGCTGCCCGCTTCTCTGATGCCAGATCGCGTTGGATTGGTGTAGTTCACCCGCCTATGTCGCCGCGGGCTGGGACCTTGGGGCGCGATCAAACTCCAACTGCCCAACGGACAGCCTGATTTGGCCCCACCGTGGCGGCCCGAAGTGGCGCCACAGCGCCGTGGCTATGGGCGAAGACGCACGTGCTCAAACTTTCCGGGTTCAAAACGAGATCTTGTGCGCCTAAATTAGAGTGCGCCATTTGCTTCGCTTTGGCGAAGGATCTCGTCAACGACGTGCGCGAGCGGCGCGGTGGCGTCAATTACAGTACCGCTTGTCGGAATGTCTTCTTTCGTTTGATGCAATCGCGCAATGAGTTCCCGTTCCTCTGGTTTTCCGCCCCAGTCTGTTGGGTCCAGTGCCACTCGCTCAGCAATCCGCCGGAGACAGGTGTCAAGGTCAACCGCAAGGATAAACACGCCGTCAAATAACGCGATGAATTTGGAGGAATTCCTCGAACCGCCGCAGAAGAAGGTGACCGCCTTCTCCTGGTTGGCGACCAAGGCGTTGACTTGCTCGACATCCCAAATGTGGTGCTCGGAAGTGAAGGTAGCCGAGTGCTCGTGCGTGAGGCCATCCGTCGGTGTACCAGTTTCTGGATCGCCTTGATACGCCAATTCACGGTCACCGTCAATGGCTTGGTAGCCGCGCCGCTGCAATTCGGTGCAGACCGCCGTTTTTCCGGAGCCGGAAACGCCTTCA
>DASUBU010000184.1:0-14625 GCA_035763125.1 Ktedonobacterales bacterium | reverse complement strand
GTCAATCCGACGCTGGCCGATCTGGTGGGGGGGGTGCAGGCGGTGACGCTGGGCGATGAGGAGGCGCGGCGGCGGGGGACGCAGAAGACGGTGCTGGAGCGCAAGGCCCCTCCCACCTTCGATGTCCTCGTCGAGCAGGAGAGCTGGCAGCGTGTCATCGTCCACCAAGACGTCGCCATGGCGGTGGATAGCCTGCTGAGGGGGCAGCCGCCGATGGCCGAGCAGCGTGAGCGCGACGAGCAGGAGCGCGTGACGGCGCGCACGGTGGTGGCGGCGCCGACCGAGATGCCTGGCGCGCAGCGTGCCTCCGGCGCCGAGTGGGACGTCGAGGTGGGCTATGGGGCGCGCCGGCGGCGCGGCTCGCGCAATCGCCAGATGACCTACGATCCACGCCGCGACCTGGCTATCGTGCCGGATGAGGAGGAGGCGCTGGCCCTCGAAGAGATCGAGCCGACCGGCACGACGGGGGCGCTGTCGCAGTCTACCCCGCGCGGGGCGAAGCCCAAGCCGGTGCGTATTTATCCGTTCGGCATTAGCCGCGAGCGGCTGGAGCAGTCCGCGCGCCAGCTCCGCGTGCCGGTGGAGATCATCCGTGACCAGGGCGACGCCGACGCGGTGATCGCGCTGAAGACGTTCTACCGGCGGCAGGGCGAGCAGCTGCGCAACGTAGAAAGCGCGCGGACGCCGGTCTACGTGCTGCGGACGAACACGGTGGCGCAGATGCAGGATGTGCTGCAGCGCATCTTCGCGCAGCGGCGCAGCGCGCACGAGGCGACGACACTGCACGACGGCGCACCAGCCAGCGCCGGCGTGGCGATGAATCCGACAATGGCTGCGATGGAGGAGGCCGAGGATGCCATCCACTACCTGCTGAGCAGCAGCGCCGGCCGCGTGGACCTCATGCCGCAGAACGCCTACGTGCGGCGCTTGCAGCACCAGATCGCCGGGCGCTATAACCTGGAGTCGCGCAGCGCCGGCCGCGAGCCCAACCGCCGCGTCCAGATCTGGGCGCGCTAGCTACGCCGCAATCTGATCCTCGCCAATGATGTAGTGTAATGAATGCCCCCACCTTGGATAGAAGGCGGGGGCATCGTTGTGTCAAGAGGGCACGCGAGTGCTGGTCAGACGGGGTGAGGGCTACACTAGTGCCACTTGGTGCAGTAGGCAGGACTCTCGAAGCCGGGGTACGAGGAGTTGACGAAGTAGACACAGCCCTGGACCGCGTAGGTCGGTGAGTAGAGCATGTCGGTCTCGAAGCTGCTCCACCATTGCGTGCTGGTGCCGATGAACTCGCCGTGGAAGGTCGTGCTCGAGTTGCAGATCACGTCTGGATCGCCGTTGACTTTCTGATCGCAGAAGTAGAGCATCGCGCCCCCGGTGCCGCAGTTGCCAGGAGAATGACACTCAATTGCGGCATTCTCACACGTGATGTTGTTGCCGTTGGGATAGCCAGTGTTGCAGTAGCTTGCGCTATAGGGAGCGCGGTTCATCCAGGCCTCGACGACGGCATTGCAGGGGCCGCCATAGCAGGTGTTGAGGCCGGAGGGAACGTAGGAGTAGACGTAGTTAGACTTGCACTTGGGCGACCACCACACCTCGACGAACGTGATCTCGCCGGAATAGGCGCCGACCCAGTAGGCGCCATTGTTGGGGCCACAGTTAGAGAGGCCGACGTCGTAGCCGTCGCAGTGGGCATCGCTGGGCGTGTACTGGCAGTTCGAGTTGCCCACGCTGCTGAGCGGACCGCGACCGGCGATGCTTGCCTGTGTAGCGAGTTGCCGCGCTGGTGTATTGGGGCCGTGGTCGGAGGCGAAGGCGGTTTGGGCCCCAAGCATGACGACCAGCGAGAGGACGGTGATGGCGACGGCGAACGGCCTGATGGACTTGCGCTGCATAGACTCCTCTGTCCCTTTCTGTCTTCCATGCGATGCCTCGCGACGGCGTCACGCCGGTCACGGGGGTCTCTCCAGCCGGCGGCATCTGGCCGCCGGCACGATGATCGTATTGGGCAGCTCGAAGCTCAGCCACATCAGCGACCTATCACTGGCTAGTCAGCTACCAAGCACGTTTGCTATCACGGGTTGTGACGGTTGGAGGTATGCCGCATGTGAGGAAATAGGGTAGCCAGCGCGAAATAGAAAAACAGCGCCCGACCGGTGCGCGAAGCGCTTCGGGCGAGCGCCGATGCCGGTCAGGCGGAGACGCGGACATGCTAACGGGAAATCGTGTCTGTGACGGCGCTCAGGAGCAGGGATTGGTGGACGACGAGAAGGAGCCAGGCGCGAAGGAGGCCAGAATGGCCTGCCAGATAGCGCCATACCGCGCGAGGAAGGCATCGCGCGACGCGTAGGTGTCGGTATCTGAGCCGCTGAGCGAGATGCCGACGTAGAGACCGTTGACCACCGCATTGGCGAAGAGCTGTGGGGGGCCGCCAACGCCATGGCCGGGAGCAGGAGTCGGTGTACCGAAGGTGTCGCCCACATAGGCTCGCACACCAGCTCCGATATTCGTGGGGCTGCCCTGCTTGCAGGGGCGGGTGCCTTGTGTCGAGGCAAAGACATTCACCACGGTCTCGGCGAATATTGCCTGGGCCGCCGGCGCCGGACCGGCGGCTAGATTGTATTGCCACTGGCCGCTAAAGGTCTGATCGGGTGCCGTCTGATTGAGAGTCATGGTGAGGACGGCAGGCACATCGAGGCGAAAGCCATAATGTGGATTGGTGTAGGTCCGCCACTCGGACTCGGTCTGGCTGGTGGGGGTTGGAGTCGCGGGCGCCGCGGTCGGCACAGTTGCCGACTGTGTCACCGTGGACCCGCCGCAAGCCGCTAGGCTGGCGCAGCAGAGCAGCACCCCCAGGAACCCGAGCGCGGAACGAGGGAAGCGCATGGCGGGACTCACTTTCTTCAGACGGGAGACCGGTGGGCGGAGCCGCTCCGCCCACCAGTGTGCGCCCGGGAACGAGCGCTGCCTAGCACATGAAGGCCATCTGGCTGATGCCTAACTGCTGGTTATAGTTGCCGGTGTTGTTGCTGACGTTGATCCATTGCGGCGAGGATGGGAGCTGCCCCCACTTGAAGAGGAGCGCCCAGCCGTCTATGGCGGATTCATTCACGCCTCGCAAAGACCGGGTACCATTGTACAGGTTGACACCAAAGTTCACGTTGGCGGTTGCGTTGCCGTTGGGGATGTACACCGCGACGGCACACGGGCTGCTGGTTGAGAACGACCATGTCGCTCCGGCGGTAAGGTTGGAGCCTTCTGTCCACTGCCACCACGAGGGTGTGCCATAGCCATCGGTGAAGCTATTCCACGAGCCGGTCACGCTCGGGTTGCCGGAGCTGCCGTAGTAGCCCTGCAGATCCACGGCGGTAAAGGGCCCTGTGTTGGCAACCCAGTTCTTGAGCAGGCCGTGGTAGGCGGACGCGTTGTGGCCGTCGAGATAGGCATCCCAGCCGTTGCCGCCGCTCCAGCCGTCCTGAACGGTGCCGGTGACGAGCATGACGTGCCCGAACCCGCTGCCTTCCGTAAAGAAGATGACGTCGCCGGGATAGACCTGGCTCAGGTCAGTGCCGACATAGTGGGCCAGGCCCGAGTTGATGAGATACTCATACAGCCCGGTCACCCCATCGTGGCCGACGTTGTCCAGGTGATACCTAGTGTCACTGCTGTAGGAGCCGCCGACGTAGGTGAAAGGGAACGAGTCGTAGCTGTAGCTGCCGGTGAGCGGAGTCGCCGGCGTAGCGCCCTGCACGCCACCGTTCTTGAGGCCGGGAATCTCGTTATCCTGGCCCATGGCACGTGAAACGAACTCGGCACACTGGAAGTAGGGCTGGAACCATCCACCACCTGGCACCTGAGCGGCGGAGTAATTCGTTCCGTCCTTACAATAGTAGCTGCCGTAGCTCCCCAAATAGCCATTGCCATCGCAGTAGAGGGCCGCGGCGTCGTTGTACTTTGTGTACAGATAGTTGTCGTCAGCCCAGCATATCGAGCCGCAGCCGTAGTAGCAGCGCGGGCCGCCGGCGATCTTACCGGCAGTGACGGGGCAGAGTGGTCCATTGGGGCGGAATTCAGGTGTGTTGACTGCGGGCAGCCTGAAGCTGGCGACGATCGCCTGGAAGGTCGTGTTATCGGCTGAAGCCGCGCTGCTCACGCGCCCGTAGGCGTCTGTTGACTGGGTCATCTGCAAGGTGTAGACGTTGGTCATACTGGCCGTATTGCTGACCGCGAAGACGATGTCACGCTCCTGCTGCCGAGGTCTGGCCAACTGCTTGCCAATCACTCCATGTGCGGGCACGAACGGCATTACGTAGTCGACCGCCGATTGCCCCGAGACCGCTAGATGCCGCACGTTCACAGCGCCAGCGGGGATGACATTGCGCATCACGTCCACAGGAGAGGCACTCTGCCGGTTGACGATGGGACTGAACGTGGTCGAGGTTGCCGCGTTGATCAGCGTCGGGTGGCTGCCATCTCGCTCGACGGTGAGCTTCCAGTTGGCGGGATAGCTGAAGGAGAAACCATAGGCGGCATCGTGGAACGTTGCCCATGGAAGCGAAGCCGCCGCCGCGGGCAGCGCATTTAGCGCAAAGGCTGCGAGCAGCACCGTAAGCATCATGCTGAGGGTTCCGATGCGCCGTGTAGTGGGGCCAAGGTGCCTGTTCCTCTGCGTCATGGCGGTTTCCTCTCTGGCGTCGTGCTATCGCGACTATCTCTCGTGTGCCAGGCCAAGTGCACGCCTTGGTTTCGGCACGCGAAGGATAGTTGCCAAGACGCGGCGCGCGGAATATCATAGCCCCGCCACTTGCTTATCATTCGCTAGTCATCTAGTTATCATTCAGGCAGGGAGCCACTCTGAGAGGATCGTCCGCGGAGATCGTCGCGCAGGCTCATCCGCTCGCGCGGGGCTGCGAGCACCAGCGCAGACAGGGAAGTGACCAGGAGGTGTGCGGTGCGGGCATCGGGGAAGGTAGGGGCATCGGTCGCCAGCGCACGGCTGCGGCAAGAGCGCGTGCTGCGTTGCTGGTCACAGGAGACAGTCGCCGAGAAGATCGGCACGACCGCGCTCAACGTGAGCCGCTGGGAGCGCGGCATCACTTCTCCCGGCATGTACTTCCGGCAGCGACTCTGTGAGCTGTTCGAGAAGAGCGCCGCCGAGTTGGGCCTGGTCGCCGGTGAAGTTGCCAATGAAGAGCAGATTCGCACCGAGAGTGTCGTCAAGCGTGCGGACGAGGAGATCGGCGCCCAGGTGGAAGCGGATGCGGATGCGGAAGTGGAGATGGTATTGCCCGCATGGCGCGACTGGGCGGCCGTCTTTCCGGTGCCCAGTCGCGCAAGACTCGTCGGCCGGGATGATTTGCGTAGTTTGCTTGCCGCAAGCTGCTGCGAGGAGGGCCATCAGGCGGTGGCGTTGTGTGGCCTGCCGGGAGTTGGGAAGACCGCGCTGGCAGTGGAACTCATCTACGATCGCACCGTGCAGGCATGGTTCGACGCTGGCGTGCTATGGGCTCCACTGGGCCGAGAGCCGAACGCACTTGGCTTGCTCAGTGGATGGGGTGCTGTACTCGGATTGCCTCCTGCCGATGCCAGCCGCCTCACAACCACTGATGCTTGGGCAATGAGGTTGCGAGCGCTAATCGGTGCGCGCCGTATGCTGTTGGTGCTTGACGATGTGTGGGCGCTTGAGGACGCACTGGCTTTCACAGTGGGTGGGCCCAACTGTGTTCATCTCATCACGACGCGCTTTATGGACATTGCCTATCGCTTTGCCGGCGAGCATGCGCTGGTGGTGCGCGAATTGTCGGAGGAGGCCGGTCTGGCCTTGCTCACCGAGCTGGCGCCCGAGGCGGTGCGCAGCGAGCCGGAGGAGGCCTCCACGCTCGTTCGATCGGTAGGCGGCTTGCCGCTGGCGCTCGCACTAATGGGCAAGTATCTCCAGGTGCAGGGATATAGCGGCCAGCCCAGGCGATTGCGTGGCGCGCTCGATCGGCTCGGCGTAGCGGAGGAACGGCTGCGTCTTGCGCTGCCGCAGACGCCATTGGAGCGCCCACGCGATTTGCCGGCCGGCACACAGCTTTCACTGCAAGCGATGATCGAGCTGAGCGACCAGCACCTAACACCTCATGTGCAAACCGCATTGCGGGCTCTGGCGGTGTTTCCTCCGAAGCCCAACTGCTTCTCTGAAGATGCTGCGCTGGCAATCTGCGCGACAGCACCGGAGACGCTCGACACCTTGACAGACGCCGGGCTGCTAGAAGGGTGCGGACCGGGTCGCTATACGCTGCATCAAACTATCTCCGACTATGCGCGCCTTAAGCAGTGTGATGAGGCGCCAACTGAGCGCATGATCGCCTACTACATGACCTTCGTCGAGCAGCACGCACTTGACTACCCTATGTTGGACCTCGAAGTGGGCAATGTACTGGCGGCGCTCGAACTAGCCGCCGCGCGGCGGCTGCACCCCGCATTTCCTCATGGGGCGGTCGCGGTTGCACCGTTCTTGGAGGCCCGCGGCCTGTACGCCATTGCCGAGGAGCATCTGACCCGCGCGTATCAATGGGCACAGGCCGTTAACGATGCTGGCTTACTTTCACTTGCATGGTTGCATTTGGGACGTCTCGCAGAGTTGCGCGGCGACTTGAACCAGGCTGAAGAGCTCTACCAGAAGGGAATGGCTGCTGCACCTGCTGGCGGTGATCGCAGCGCGGTTGTCCGTTTGCTGGCATTCTGGGCAGAGACCGCCATCAATCGCGGAGGCTACGGCAGGGCCGTACAACTCCTGTCCACAGCCATGCCGCTTGCGCAGGCAGTCCACGACCTCAGAAGTGAGGCGCTACTGCTACGTCTACTGGGCGAGGCTACTGACTGCAAAGGCGATCACGCGCAGGCGAATCAGTACTATCAGAAAGGCCTCGAACTAGCTCGTGAAGTGGCTGATCTGGAGCAGATCAGCGCGCTACTGCAAAACCTTGGCGAAAAGGCGATGCGCAATGGCGAGTACGATCAAGCAGAGGCGCTGTTCCACGATGGGCTGGCAGCAGCGCGGCAGCTCGCGCACCAGCAGCGCATCAGCGCCTTGCTCACCGATCTGGGCGCGGTAGCTCACCGCCGCCGCCGCTTTGACGAGGCGAGGGCACTCTTTGCCGAGAGCATCGCGCTCGCCAGGAGTCTGGGCCATAAGATTCGCCTCAGCACAGGACTGCTGCACATGGGGCAGGCCGCGGTGGAACAAGGCGATGAGGCGGGCGCAGCAAGGTATCTCGGCGAGAGCCTGGGGCTGGCACGCGAGATGGGGCATCCCTATCTATTGGGCGATGGGCTGTGTGCCTGGTCCAGCCTGTGCTTGCTCCGAGGGCAGCTCGATGCAGCTGATCAAGCGTGCACAGAGGCGATAGCGGTGGCGCGTAAGATCCACGACCGCGATATCATTGCCGTGGCAGCCTATGGTTTGGCGCAAGTGGCACGTGCGCGAGAGCAGCCTGATCAGGCGCAGCGCTATGCACGCCACAGCCTGCATTATCTGACTTCTATCCGCCGCGAGCTCGTGCCGGAGGTACAGCATTTCATAGAAGCCTTGCCCACGGTACAAGGGGCATCAACGCAGGCCGTGCGCACTGCGAGCGTGCGGCGCGTGCCGCGTCGGCAGCCATAGATCACATGTCGCCGGGTGACCTGGATAGACGTGGATATATGTGCGGGGCCTGGGATGGGGGCGATGGAAGAGGCCGAGGACGCCATTCACTATCTGCTGAGCAGCAGCGCTGGCCGCGTGGACCTCATGCCGCAGAACGCCTACGTGCGGCGCCTGCAGCACCAGATCGCCGGGCGCTATAACCTGGAGTCGCGCAGCGCCGGCCGCGAGCCCAACCGCCGCGTCCAGATCTGGGCGCGCTAAGCAAGCGGCTCGGCGCAGCACCGCACCGAACACACGACGGCCCCTGCTTCATGGAGGAGCGGGGGCCGTCGTGTGTTTCTAAGAGCGTCTTCGCGCGTCTTCTTGCCCCGAATCTCTGGCGCTCTGGTGCAGACCCAGTGGCGCCTGCGTGTTACCAGCGCCAGCGGACATGCAAACCAGAGCCGAGCGACACGGTGGGTAAGCAAAAATACGTATTGACGCGGTTGAATATTCAATTAAACTATTGAGTAGTTGAATATAGGTACGGACATGCGGTGGTAACATGGGAGGCTCTACGATGGCAACACCGGCAACTCCTGCGGCACCCACGACACGTTCCCCGTCCTCGCCCTCGCGGCGGCTAAGCGCGGCTGAGATCAACCAGCTCGACCCGTACGTGTTCTTCGCGCTGCTGGGCAAGCGCGTCATCCATCCAGGCGGGCGCCGCTCGACCGAAGAGCTCTTGCGCGCGGCACAGCTCACCGCTGGCCAGCACGTCCTCGACGTCGGGTGCGGCGTCGCCACCACGGCGATCGCGATCGCCCGCCGCTTCGGCGCCCACGTGACCGCCGTGGACATCGCGCCCCTCATGCTTGAGCGCGCCGGCACGAACGTCCAAGCTGCCAAGCAGGCGAACCGCATCGCCGTCGAGCAGGGCGACATCAGCGCATTGCGCTTTGCGGATGACACCTTCGACCGCGTGCTTGCCGAGGCGGTCACTATGTTTGTGGACCGGCGGCAAGCCGTGCGCGAGCTGGTCCGGGTCTGCAAGCCCGGCGGTCTAGTGCTGGCGACCGAGTTCCTCTGGCGCTCGCCCCCTTCCGATGGGGCACGCACGGCCTTCCTGGGCGAGGTCTGCCCCGGCATGTCCTTCGACAGCCTGGACGACTGGGTCAGCATGTACTCCGATGCGGGTCTGGCAGATCTGCGGGTGACCTCCGGCCCCTTTGAGATGATGACCCCCACCGGCTTCATTGCCGACGAAGGGCTGGGCAACTGCCTGGCGATCATGGGTCGCGCCTTCAGTCGCCCGGCATACCTGAAGAAGATGCTCTGGCTCATGCCGCGTGTCAATCGTGCCGTGCCGTACCTGGGCTACATCGCCCTCGTCGGCCAGAAGCCTGCCTGAGCGCACCAGGAATATGCTGGACGGTTCTCTGTACATAGGGCGGCAGTCCACACCGCCACGACGCACAACGTAGGAGGCGAGTATATGACGGGCTCCGGCAGCGGAAACGATGCGCTCGATCGTGACGAGCTACGCCAGGCGATCCGCGACGAGTATGGGGTCGTCGCCCGCACCCCACAGCAGGGTTTCCACTTTCATACGGGGCGACCCCTTGCCAACCTGCTCGGCTACGACGACGCATGGCTCGACGGCATCTCCGAAGACGCGCTGGCGTCCTTCGCTGGCACGGGCAATCCCTTCCGCCTGGGTTCGCTGCTGCCGGGCGAGCGCGTGGTGGATATCGGCAGCGGCGCCGGTCTTGATAGCCTGATCGCCGCGCGTATGGTCGGCGTTGAGGGCCACGTCATCGGTGTGGACATGACCCCCGACATGCTGGCGAAGGCACGCGCCGCCGCGGCCGAGGCAGGCTGCACCAACGTCACCTTCCACCAGGGCTATGCCGAGGCGCTCCCGGTGCCCGATGGCTGGGCGGACGTCGTCATCTCAAACGGGGTGCTGAATCTGATGCCCGACAAGGCAGCCGCCCTGAACGAGATGGCGCGCGTGCTCAAGCCCGGCGGGCGCTTGCAGATCGCCGACATTCTCGTGCAGCGGCCGGTACCACAGAGCGCGAAGCGCCAGATAGATCTCTGGACTGGCTGAATTGCCGGTGCTCTGCTGGATGCAGAGCTTGAGGCCGCGGTCGCGGCTGCTGGTTTCGTCGGCTTCGAGATCACCTGGCGCGCGGATGTCTTCAGCGGCGCTCCGCAGGAGAGCAGCGCTGCCAGCTTCGGCACGCTGGGCATCACCTTCCGCGCGCACAAGCCGCGCGACGAGCAGGAGTGGCTTGACGCTGTACGCCGTGCGCAAGCCTGTGCGGTGACACCCGCGCGCCCACAATCACCTACGTCAATCTCGTCGTATGACCGCAAGTGAAGCACAAGAGGCACAAGAGGCACAAGAGGCACCATGGGACATCGCGAGTTCAAGGATCAGCTCTACGGACAGTTTGCTCGCCTCGGGAAGGCGCTCGCCAGCCCGCAACGGCTCGAGCTGCTGGATCTGCTGGCGCAGGGCGAGCGAACGGTGGAGGATCTGGCCCGGGAAGCCGCGCTCTCGGTGGCGAACGCCTCGCAGCATCTTCACATCCTGCGCGACGCGCGGCTGGTGGATGCGCGCAAAGCGGGGCTCTACGTCTACTACCGGCTGGCCGATCCCGCCGTCTTTGGGCTCTGGCAGGCGCTACGTGACGTCGGTGAGCGGCAGCTTGCCGAGATTGATCGCCTGGTTGAGACGTACATGCGCCACCCAGAAGACCTGGAGCCGCTGTCGCGTGATGACCTGGCGCGCCGGCTGGTCGCAGGGGACTCCATCCTGCTGGACGTGCGGCCCGCGCTCGAATACCAGCAGGGACACATCGCCGGCGCCCGCTCGATTCCGGTGGACCAGCTCGACCTGCGGCTGCTGGACCTGAACCCCGCGCAAGAGGTCGTCGCGTACTGTCGCGGTCCGTACTGTGTCTTCGCCGACGAGGCGGTGGCCCTGCTGCGCGCGCGTGGATTCACTGCTCGCCGCTATGCGGAAGGGTATCCGGATTGGGCAGCGGCCGGCCTGCCCATCGAGTGTGAGCTGGTCGAAGGGGCGGAGACGGCGTCGCCATCCATGCGAACGACCCGACGCCGGCGTTCAGCCGGCCGCGGCCATCTGTCACCCCGGTCGCAGCGACATGTCCGCCAACCCACGCCTACGGATCATTAGGAGGGACCGATGATCTTCCGTCAAATCTTGCATCCGGCAACGGGCTGCGCCTCCTACATCTTCGGCTGCACTGGCAAGCGGGCGCTCGCCGTTGTGGATCCGCACGTCGAGCACGTTGACGACTACCAGGCCGTGGCTGCGAGCACTGGCGCTCCAATTGTCGCCATCATCGAGACGCACGTGCAGGCCGACCACCTCTCCGGTGCATTCGCGCTCGCCGAGCAGACAGGGGCGCCCATCTACCTGCACGAGGCCGCCGATGTGACCTTCCCGCATAGCGCGCTGCGCGACGGCGACGAGCTGGAGCTGGGCAACGACTACCTGCGGGTGCTGCACACGCCTGGCCATAGCCCCGACAGCATGTGCCTGCTGGTGGGCGACCGTACGCGCGGCCCCGATCCGTGGTTCCTGCTTACCGGTGACACGCTCTTTGTCGGTGACGCCGGCCGCCCTGATTTGACGGCTGCCGAGGATGCAGGCAGCGACGTGGTGAGCGGAGCGGACGCAAACGACGCCGCGGGCGCAGCTCGCACGCTGTATGACAGCCTGCAGCGGCTCCGTGCGCTGCCCGACGATCTGGAGGTGTACCCCGCCCACTTCGCCGGCTCGTCCTGCGGCCGGGCGATGAGTGGCAAGCCTAGCTCGACGCTTGGCTTCGAGCGCCGCTTCAATCCGGCGCTGCGGCAGCGCGGCCCCGACGAGTTTGTCGCCTTCATGCTGGCGGATCTGCCCGCGCCGCCGGAGCGGCGCCGTGAGATCCGCGCGGCAAACCGGCGTGGCGAGGGCGTATCCGCCGCAGCAGGTGATGGCGCCGTGACGGAGCCGGAAGGGGCAGGGAGAGCCGGAGTCACCAGCACACAGGTCGCCACGTCAGGCGCCCCTAGGCAGGGGGACGCTGATGCAGCCGGCACCGCTGCCATCCAATAGCACCTCTTCGCCTTCCTCCACATCAATGCCCCCGTCTGTCCCCCGGCTCAGCGCGCCGGTGCTGGGCCTACGGGCCAACCTGAGCCAGTTCCTGCTGCTGGTGCTTGTCAACGCCTTCGTCGGTGCGATGGTGGGCCTGGAGCGCAGCGTCGTGCCGCTGCTGGGCGAGCAGGTGTTCGGCCTGGCCTCCGCCACGGCCGCGCTCTCGTTCATCGCCACCTTTGGCGCGGTGAAGGCGATCGCCAACCTCTTCGCCGGGCGCCTCGCCGACCGCTTCGGTCGCAAGGGCGTGCTGGTGGCCGGGTGGCTGGCCGCGCTGCCGGTTCCGCTCATGATCGTCCTCGCGCCCTCCTGGGGCTGGATTGTCGCCGCCAACGCGCTGCTGGGTGTCAATCAGGGCCTCTGTTGGTCCACCACCGTCGTCATGAAGATTGATCTCGTCGGTCCGCGGCGCCGTGGGCTGGCGATGGGCCTGAACGAGGCGGCCGGCTACGGCGCGGTGGCGCTGGCGGCAGCCGGCGCCGGCTATCTGGCTGCGACCTTTGGGCTGCGCCCCGCGCCTTTCCTGCCGGGACTGGTCTTCGCCGCCGCGGGACTGCTGCTCTCGCTGCTGCTCGTGCGCGAGTCACACAGCCACGCGCACCTGGAGGGCCAGCTCGCCTCCTCCGCAATCGAACCCGCTGTCGCTGGCCCGCCTGGACGTACGCCAACATCCCCGGCTACGCTGGCGCCTGCGGCTGGCTCGCCGTCGTTTGGCGCCGTGATCCGGCTGGTATCCTGGAAGGACCGTACCCTTGCTGCCGTCAGCCAGGCGGGGCTGGTCAACAACCTCAATGACGGCCTCGCCTGGGGCCTGTTCCCGCTCTTCTTCGCCGCTGGCGGCCTGGGCGTGGCGCGGATCGGGCTCTTGGCGGGCCTCTACCCTGCCGTGTGGGGCGCAGCCCAGCTCGTCACCGGCGCGCTCTCCGACCGTCTCGGGCGCAAGCGGCTGATCGTGGCGGGCATGTGGCTGCAAGCCGGGGCGCTGGCCCTGCTTCCGCTGAGTCACGGCTTCGGGGCGTGGGCGGCTGAGATGGCGCTGCTGGGGCTGGGCACGGCGCTCGTCTACCCAACCTTTCTCGCCGCCGTCTCGGATGTCGCCCACCCGACATGGCGTGCCTCGGCGGTCGGCGTCTACCGTCTGTGGCGCGATAGCGGCTATGTCGCCGGCGCGCTGCTCGCCGGCCTGCTGACGGACGCTTTCGGCGCACCGCGGGCTATCGCGGCTGTTGCCGCACTCACCTTCGCGTCGGGGGCGGTCGTCCTTATCCGCATGCGCGAGACGCTTGCACGAGCTCCTTCGGCTGGGAACGGACCTGGCGCGAGGTGAGCCGAACCGGCGTGTGCGGATCTACACAGGCTGAGCACGGTGCTCAGCCTGCTGGTTAGGCACAGGCCGCCGAAGTGGGGGCCATGGGTCACGGTCAAGTCAGAGCGGCTCGGCGTGAATCTCCAGCTCGGCGTCGGCGTCTTCGGCGTGCTCGCCTTCCAGCGCAGCATCCAGGCTGCTGGATGGCGAGATGTGAGCAAGTTGCGCCTGCCGGTAGACGCGCAGACCGTAGGCGAGCGACACGGCGGGGCCAGCGAGAGCCACGACGAGCCCCGCGGCGATCACAAAAAGGGGTAGCGGACCGCACTCCGGTCCGTGGCCGAGGAGCTCACTGATACTACAGGGATCGAATGATAGAGAGAGCGCAGTCCACGAGGCGACACTGGTCAGGGTGAGGGCGGCGAGCCAGCGCCCGCGCCGCCGGCTCACTGCATCATAGAGCGCAAGTGTCCAGCCGGCAAACGCCCCAAGGCTGCCGCCGCTGTAGAGGACCGTGGGGGGAACAGGCCACGGATCGCCCTCACGTACGATGCCGGAATAGTTGGAGACGGCAACGAATCCTAGCATCCCGAAGCAGATGAGCGCGGCAGCCGCGCAGGCGACGATGGCCCCGCCTGCCCGACGCCGTGTGGCGATGATAAGCACCGGGATCATCAATGGCAGCAGGACATCGGCGATGAAGGCGACCAGCGGAAACGACATATAGCCCATTCCATTCTGCAGGCGCACGCCGTGGTGCCATGCCACTTTGTGCCGATACCGACAGTATAGCGGATAGCAGCCGGCAGGTGGGCCGAAGAAGTACGCTCGGCTCGTTGTTTGGTGGCGGGCAACGTGCTACAATTCCAACGCTGCGGCGGAAGTAGCCAGCTAACGCGAGCGCTAGGGCGCGAAAGTCCCCATGAACGTGGACAAGGCGGGGCGCGAGCGGGCGGGTGAGACGGTGCAGGACGCCAGCGGTGGGACGCGCATGACGTGGAGTATTGTGATCGAGCGGGGCAATCTGGGCTTCAGCGCCGCCCATTTCATCACCTACGAGGGGCGCTGCGAGCCGCTGCATGGGCACAACTACGGCGTGCGTGTCGAGGCGGCGGGCAATCTGACCCCTGATAGCCTGGTGGTGGATTTCATCGCCTTCAAGAACGTGGTGCGCGACCTCTGCAAGACCTGGGACCATCGCTTCCTGCTGCCACTCGAGAGCCCTCACTTGCGGGTAGCGGAGCGCGAGGGCAGTTGGGAGATCACCTTCGATGCTGCGACGCGTTATGTGCTGCCGGCGACGTCGGTGGTGGCGCTGCCGATCGACAACGCGACCACCGAGCGGCTGGCCGAGCTGCTGGCGCGGCGTATCGTCGAGGCGTTGCGTGCGCGGAACATGACTGGCACGCTCTCGCGGCTGACGGTGGGGGTGGAAGAAACCGAGATGCAGACGGCATTCTACACGCTCGATCTGGCAGCCGATGAGCAGAGTGGGCAGCCAGGCGCTACATAATGCCGTAACGTGCGTTG
>DASUBU010000183.1:0-2793 GCA_035763125.1 Ktedonobacterales bacterium | reverse complement strand
CAACCCCACTCAGAGGCCCCCCTGGCCACAAGCGAGCCGGCGCCACCTGCATAGGCACATTCCAGCAGTCGAGGTGGCATCTTCCCACGTGCTGCCCGTAGCACCCGCGCTGGTCTAGGCGCGCCCGTGCGCCACTGTCATCAGGGACGGCAGCGGAACGCTGGATGAAGAAGGAAGTCAGTACGGCTGCATGGGCAGCATGCGCGTGACCGAGGTTCGATAGTCCTTCATCCGGTTGCCCATATCCATCTATCGAATGAGGCATAGCCCATCACCCCTGCCCATGACTCCGTGCGCAAGTCGTGACACCATATCGCCGATTGTGACCACGCCGAGACGCAGTGCACATAACGTGAGGCCAAGGTGCATACGCATAAAGGAGGGTATCGCGCCCAGTGGCACAAGAAGAAGGAGGTCTCCCATGCAACCCACTAGTAGGTCGTTCGATTGGAGTCGCGTGGTCGAGGGTGCCCGCTTGGTAGCCAGGCTACTTGGCATTATCGTTGGCGGCTTCCTCGGCTTCTGGGCACTCAGCTCGGCCATCAACGGGACCATCAGTGGCGGGGCCGAATGGACCGGCTGGCTGTCTGCCGTGCTGTACAGCCTGCCCCTCGTCATCGTCGTCGCGGCCATCTTCTGGAAAGGCATTGGCGAGGTGGTCGGCGGGCTGGCTCTCGTCGCTATCGCGGTCTGGATGTTTGTCCCGGCGGGGCCAATCTTCAGCGGCGCGGTGGCGCTCGCGGGCTTGCTGCTCGTCGCCTGTGGCTGGTACACGTTGGTGCAGCAGCGCCACCATGTTACGCACGCGACGGCCTGAGTGCGCTTGGCCTCACAGGTGGCACGCTACTGTGGAGAGGCGTGCCCTAAGCCGACCTTCGAAACCGTCATTAGCGATAGTAGCGGCGCGAGCGATTCGAGCCGCTGATGAGCCGGCCGAGCAACGCCAGAATCAGCGCGCCGATGAACGCAACGACGATCGTGCCGATGAAATGGACCTCGCCCGCGAAGATGACGACGTTGGACAGTGAGCCGATCAACCCCAGCACGAACAGACCGACGAACGCGCCGATCAACCCGAGCACGATGTCGCCGATGCAGCCGTAGCCGCGCCCGCGCGTGAGCAAGCCCGCCAGCCATCCGGCGAGCAGTCCAGCGACGATCCAGGAGAGACATCCACCGGGATCGAGCGTCACGCCGCCGAAGCTTGCACCAAGAACTGACATGTGCTTCCCCTGCCTGTCCAAATGGCCCGGACTGGGGGATGGATTCGCCCCGCGGCCCCGATGCCCGATGAATATGGTTGCCTGCCAGCGCAGATTCAGTGCCAGCAGACCACACTGCCGGCGGTCACACAGGACTACGGGGCAGGCAAGGCTCAGGTTGCGTGCCTGAACCCAGCCAGGGGGAGATAGCGGCTGCGACGGAGGCAGAGGTGCAGGCGGAGGTGTAGGGGCGTCTTGCAGATGCCTGCAACGCATCGCAAGCGCCTACGGATTGGCGGCGATGAAGTCGGCGACGATCTGCGCGAGCAGCTCGCCCTGGTCTTCCTGGAGGAAGTGCCCGGCGCCTTCGAGGGTGGCATGCGGCTGGCCCTGCGCGCCGGGGATCGCCTCGATCAGATAGCGGTCGGCACCGCGGGTGATCAGGTCGCGGTCGCCGAAAGCGCACAGGAACGGCTTCTCCCAGCGCCGCAGGACCTCCCATGCCCGGCGATTGGGCTCCGAGGCAGAGTCATCAGGGGTGGTGGGGACCAGCAGCGGGAACTGGCGGGCGCCGGCGAGGTAGCGGTCGTCTGGGAACGGCGCGGCGTAGGCGGCGAGCACGGCGTCCGGCACCTCGCTTACGCAGCCCGACGCGACGATGCGCTTCACGTCGAAGACGGGCATCTCCTGCGAGGCGCGCTGCCAGCGGCGGAAGGCGGCGCCCGGGGGAATATCGCCGGTCGGCAGAAATGTGTTGGCCGCGACGATGCGGGCGAAGCGCTCAGGATGCTCGGCGGCCAGCCGCAGCCCGATCAAGCCGCCCCAGTCCTGGCAGACGAGCGTGATGCCGCGCAGGTCGAGCACTTCCAGAAGGCCGGCCATCCAGTCTACGTGGCGCTGGTAGGTGTAGTCCTCGCCCGCGGCGGGCTTGTCGGAGCGGCCGAAGCCGACCAGATCGGGCGCGATGACGCGGTGGCCAGCAGCGGCGAGCGGCGGAATCATTTTGCGGTAGAGGTACGACCACGACGGCTCGCCGTGCAGCAGTAGCACCGGCGCAGCGCCCGGCGGCCCCTCATCTACATAGTGGATGCGCAGCCCCGCCACCTCCACGTAGTGCGGCGCGAAGGGGTAGCCGGGCAGATCGGCGAAGCGTTCGTCGGGGGTGCGCAAGATCTCCACGGATGACCTCCTCGTGGCGAGCGGGCAGGCGCCTGGCATACAGCGAGCGAGCGCGCCTCACCGGCACTACCGACGCACGGCCGGCGTGGGTGAGGCGCGGAACAATTGTCGTAGCGGGCGAGCCGGCTAGCGGCCGCTCTTGGCCTGCTGGTAGCGCTTGGCGACCTCGTCCCAGTTGACGACGTTCCACCAGGCGGCGAGGTACTCCGGGCGGCGATTCTGATACTTGAGGTAGTAGGCGTGCTCCCACACGTCGTTGCCCATGATGGGATAGTTGCCGTCCATCAGCGGGCTATCCTGGTTGGCGGACGAGATGACCTGCAGCTTGCCGCTTGTGTCCATGATCAGCCAGGCCCAGCCCGAGCCGAAGCGCTTGGCGCCGGCATCGTTGAAGAGCGTCTTGAGCTGATCG
>DASUBU010000182.1:0-16870 GCA_035763125.1 Ktedonobacterales bacterium | reverse complement strand
ATCGGCTCGGCGTTGCGCTGGTTGCCCTCCTGCGGGCCGAGATACGTCCACAGCTCCGGCAGGACGACCAGCCGTGCTCCCGCCCGTGCCGCCGCTGTGATCGCCTGCTCGGCCTCCGCGATGTTGGCCGCCTTGTCGTCGCCAGAGTTGAGCTGGAGCGCCGCGACCGTGATGCGCATGGAATAGCTCCTGTTGGCACTTGCACTGCTCTCTGCTTCGCTCGATGGGAACGTTGTACCACGCCTCCTGGGCACGAGGGAAGCTGCTGCGCGCCGGCACGACGGCCCAGTGCGCTTGCGGTCGCGGCGCCGAGACGATATCCTGCCCAGGAGACGCGGCGGCACGTCACGCAGCGCATGTGGTCGTATGGAGTTGGCTGGAGGAGTCGTGATCGTCGAGCAGGTGCCGAAAACGGGCGTGCGAGAGGGCACAGCAGCTTCCCGGCGCCACCCCATCGCCGCATGGCTCGGCGCTCACCTCGAAAGCAGTCACTCGTCAGGCACGATCCCCGTGCTGGACGGCGTACGTGCCGTCGCCGCACTGAGCGTGGTCACGTTCCACCTCAATCTCAAGACGCTCGAGCTACACGCGTGGAACGCCTCAATCGGGCCGCTGCCAAGCGCGTTGATGCTCGCCGGCTCGTCGGGTGTGACGCTCTTCTTCGTGCTCTCTGGCCTGCTGCTCTTCCTGCCGTACGCCCGCGCGCTGCTCGCCGAGAAGCCCTGGCCTGGCGCGGGCATGTTCTATCTGCGCCGCGCGCTGCGCATCATCCCCGGCTATTACGTCTCGCTGGTGCTGTTGGTGCTCCTCGCGCAGCCGCAGTATCTACAGCGCCAGAGCTGGGGCCAGCTCGCGCTCTTCTTCCTCTTCCTCAACGACTCGGCGCAGCAGACCTATCGCCAGCTCAACGGCCCCTTCTGGACGCTGGCCGTCGAGTGGCAGTTCTACCTGCTGTTGCCGTGGATCGCGCTGGCGCTCTACGGCCTCTCGCGCCTGGTGGCGGCGCGCTGGCGGCTGTGGGCGAGCGCCGGCGGTCTGGTCGGGCTGATGGCCTGGGGCGTCGCCAGCCGCTACTGGGGTGACTACCTCCTCGCCCATCCGACAGCCACCGTGCTCGTCCCGCGCGGCGTGCTGAACGGCGTGCTCTTCGTCGCCTACGGCCAATCTGGCAAGTACCTCGAAGACTTCGCGGTCGGCATGCTGATCGGCCTCCTCTACGTCTCCGCCAGCCAACATGAACGGAGCGCGGCGCTCGCCGCGCGGCTGCGTCGGCTCAGCCCCTGGCTCTTGGTGGGCGGCCTGCTGCTCTTCACGCTGGTGGCCGCGCAGCTCTTCACGCTCAGCTTCTCCGAGGCGAAAGGCGCCTGGCCGATGCTGCAGGCGGGCTTCCACGATCTGTGGTGGCTGAACGAGCTGGGCTTCGCGCTGGCCTATGGCGCCTGCGTCGTCGCGGTGCTCTATGGCCGTCGCATCCTGCCGGCGGTCTTCGCCTGGCCACCACTGCGCTGGATCGGCGTGATCTCCTACAGCCTTTACATCTGGCACCTGCCGCTGATCCTGGCACTGCTGGGCAGGATCGGCTCAGTGTCGCTCGCCTGGCCCTCGTTCCTGACGTACGGCCTGTTCTGGCTGTGGGTGGTCCTGCTCATCATCCCGTTCTCGCTGCTGATGTATCTGCTGGTTGAGAAGCCGGGGATGCGCCTCAGCGACCATCTGCGGGGGCGATGGCGTGCGCGACGAGATTCCCCCGCAGTCGCAGCTCGCGCGTGATGGTGAAGACGTGGCGCAGGCGCGCGAGCTGATCGCGTGTGCGGGCCGTCACCATCAGATTGACGCTTAGCGTGCCGCCGGGGGCGAGCAGCGTCGCGAGCTGGCGCAGGAAGGGTGTGGCGAGCGCGCCCTGCGCCAGCCGCCCCGCCTCGAAGAGATCCAGGCACACCAGGTCGAAGCTCCCCATCTCGCTTTCCGCGTGCTCTTCCACCCAGGCGAAGGCATCCGCCTGTACGGTCGTTAGCCGCGGGATGGCGTCCAAACCCAACATGGAGCGCGACACCACCAGCACCTCGGCGCTGCGCTCGACTCCGACGATGTCGCAATCGGGGCAGCGCCGCGCCAGCAAGGCTGCCACGGTCCCGCCGCCCAGCCCCAGCAGCAGCGCCCGCCGCGGGCAGCTCGCCGGCAGCATCAGGCCCCAGTAGCCGCCGCCCGGTCCCGGTCGCGGCTCGCCGCTCTCCGGCGCGGCGTCCAGGCCCGCCACGCCCTCCGCTGGCACGCTGACCGACTGCACCACGCCGCCGACCTCTAGCGCCGTGCCCCAGCCCTCACGTGGGCTGGTCGTCACTTTCGGCCTGTCGGTCGCGTGGCCGCTCGACCGACGCGGATGCTTTGCCATGCGCAGACTCCAGAGAATTCACCACAGAGGACACGGAGAGCACAGAGGCGGGAGGAGGGAGAACAGGAGGATTGGGGAATTGGACGATGGACGACTTGTGGTGCCTGCCTTTCACAGCCATTCTGCGGCGCGGAATCGCGGTCCTGCAACTGGCCGATGGCGCCTAGCGTGGGGGTACGGCCATGCAGTGTGCGGCTGATGCGTGGAGAGCCGCCAATCATGCAGAACCGGCGAAACCGGCGGAGACCGCCCTGTGACGGCTCTCCGCCGGCCTGGATGTCACGTACTAACGGGACTCGTGAGCCCCATGTCTTGGCGAGCTGGCTAGCGGCCGAACGACTTGGGCATGCGCGCCATGAACATGCCGCGCATGATACGTCCACGCATCCCGCGGCCACGCATCCCGCGGCCACGCATCCTGCGGCCGCGCATCCACATGGCAGCAAGCTGCGGCTGCCGGGCACGCGTGGCCGAGGTCAGCCGGATCAGCCAGAAGGCCATCGTCCCCATCGTCATGAGCGCTGCCAGCGCCACTTTGGTTGCGTCCACGATGGGCTCGACACGGACGGTGCCGCGTGAGATGACGATGGTGGCCACCGGGCGCCCGCGCGCCCCACCGCCCCCGCCGATGCCCCCACCGGTGGCAGCGCCAGCCTGTTGTGTCGCCTGGCTCGTGCCTGAGCCGCCGCCGGTGCCGAGGCCCAGGGCGATCTCGCTGCAGGGGATGATCGTCACCTCGCCGCGCTCGATTGGCTCGCCAAACACGACACTGCTGCGCGCCGCGTTCGCCAGATGTTCGATGGCCTGCTCGACGGCGTTCCCCGCGGAAACGCTCAGCGCGCGACCTTCCGTGATCTCTGTTGCGCCTGCCATTGCCTGTTCCTCCTTTGCCCCGAAACCTGTAGACGCGTCCGGACTGCCAGCCAGCCCAGCGCTACCATCACAAGCAGAGCGGCGATCTGTGCCCTGCGCGTCACATCGTGAATGGGTGCGCGCCAAATGCGCACCCCCTCTCGCACTTCGATTGCGACCGGGCGGCGCCATGCGAGCTGGCCGCCTCGCCACGTCGCACGCGCGACGTGCTCGATCGGAGTGAACTCGACACCTTCGCGGGTGAGTGGACTCCCGCGCGCTTCCTCGAAACGGACGTTCGGCATGCCTTCGCTCGCTCTCTTTGGGTGAAGCCGGCAGTAGCTGTCCGGACGCCAGAGAGTGCCCAACGGAACTGGGTGGAAAGGGCGGTGGGCGGCGTCTTGCCCGCTCCTAGCTGCGCTCCTACCCCGCTCGTTCCGGCGCACACGGGCAGACACGTGCGGCAGTCTCCGTGCCAGCGGCGATGACCTGTTGCCAGTCACGTGCACATCCGGCTGCACCTCGTCTATCGTGACGCCCGTGCCTCACAGCAGCATCACAAGTCGCCAGCGTATCTTGTCACCTCCGCGGCGTCTCTGTGGCGCATCCCGCTCCGTGCGTGCCACGCTGTCTATCTGGCAGCAGCTTGGCGACGCGGCGCAGCGCCTCGCCCGAGGACCACGCGTCAAGCTCGGCTTTGGGCAGTCCTGCGGGAGGTGTAGGCCGCCAGGAGGGGCCGAAACGCAGGTGCAGTGCGCCGTCCAACTCCTCCCAGACCGCCGCCGGCAGCAGCGGTGCCCCGGTCGCCGCGAGCGCCAGCAGCGAGCGTCCGCTCCCAGGCGAGGCGGGCAGCAAGCCCCGTGTGCTGCCGTGCAGGCCTTCGGGGTAGATGATCAGCGCGGCGGAGGGGCCGTCCGTGCGGCGCAGCAGGCCGAGGCAGCGGCGCAGCGCACGGCGCTGCGAGCCTTCGTGGTCGGCATCCAGCGCTTCGGGCGGCGTCACCAGCACCATATCCCACACGCGCGCCACCCGCGCGAAGAGCAGCGGCGTGAGCGGCACCGTCGCGCCATCCACTATCGCGCGGTCGGTCGTCACGAAGTGGCACGTCAGATCGTCGCGGACGCTCCATAGCGAGTGGCAGAGCAGCCCGCCGGGATAGCCGATCCACAGGTCGCGCCGCTGATAGTGGTTCGCCACGATGACGAACGGACCGACACGCGGCACGTGCTCCAGCCCCTCGACCACTGGCAGCCGAGGCAGCACGCGCACGGCAAGCGCGCAATCCGCTCGGAACGAGCGCGGACGGCCGAGGATCATATCGCGGCCCATCGCGAATGCCCAGCCGAGAGGGATCGGATAGCGCAGCTTCGGCACTCCTGGCGGCCGCTCGTCCGGCTGCGGCGTCCGTAACGCCCGCGAGATGCGGCGGAGCGTCGGGCGCGGAGGGACCTCTTCTCTTGCCCCCTCCCGGCGTTGGGAAGGAGACTGTACGTCGCGGCGCTCGCCGGCTGGCCCAGCAGGTTGCAGGGCGCGTATACCCGCCGGAGACCTGGGGCGGGGGTGAGGACTCTCCTTATCGCGATCGTGCACGGCGCGCTTCCTTTGCCTTCGCGGGTACTCTCTCAGGCGCTACCATGCCTCGCGCGGAGTAGCGTCGTCCCTTCCAGCGCACCGAGCGGCCCGCTATCACGCGTAGTGCTGAGGAGAGCGCGATCAGCATGAAGACGGTCGCGCCCAGCGGCGCCAGCCAGGCGTAGCGCATGCGCACACCAAACGCGCGCTCCCAGGGCGCCAGCGCCGCCCCCTGGACCGCATAGGCCAGGAGCGCGCCAGCCAGGGCGACCGGCGAGCGGATCAGCGCACTTATGACTACCGCGGCCGGCACTGCCGCATTGCACGCCGTGCTCAGGACCACCAACGCACCCGCCACGCCCTGCGCGCGGAGGAACGGAAACGAATTCTTGCGGAAGCCCTCAGCCAGCGCGGCCAGCCCGGTGTACATCCGTACACGGACCAGCGAGTCGCCTCGGCACGCCAGCACCGGATAGCCCATGCGCTTGAGCGCCCGTGCCAGCGCCACGTCGTCTATGATGCTGCCAGCCACCGCGGCGTGTCCGCCAGCCGCCTCATACGCCTGTCGGGCTACCAGCAGATATTGACCGTTGGCCAGCGCGGGGCCTTTGGTTGCGCGCAGCCGCCGAGGCCGAACGCCGACGAAGTACTGCTGATAGGCGAAGGGCAGCAGCAGCCGCTCCCAGAAGGTGATGCATTCCTGGCGGGCGAAGAGCGAGAGCGCGCTCGCACCGGCCTCCCGTGCGACCTGCAAGGCCGCACGCAGCGAGCCGGAACGATGCTCGGTATCGGCGTCGGCGAAGAGCAGCCACATGCCGTGCGCGACCTGCGCCCCCTGCCAGCACGCCCACGTCTTGCCAGTCCAGCCGGGCTTGGGTCCGTCCGTGTGGATTACGCGGATCAGCCCCTCGGTGTCTGCGGCGTAGCGCTCGGCAATAGCGCCGGTGGCGTCCGTTGAGGCATCGTCTACCACGATCACCTCGATGGAAGGATAGTCCAGCGCGATCAGCGAGCGCAGCAGCCGCGGTAGGTTGTCCTCTTCGTTGCGCGCCGGCACGACGATCGAGACCAGCGGCCAGCCATCGCCGCCTGGTGGGTTAGGCGAGTCTGCGGCCACTCGCGCGCGAATCTCGGGCAGCGCGCGGTAGTGCGCGAGCGCAAGGGCGCCGCACGTGCCGATCACCGCCGCCAGCGCGACGGGGCTCAGCGCCGCGTACCGAACCCCGATGGCCGCCCTGATGAAATCTTCCGCCTTGCTGCCCATGAGCGGGTGCTCCCTCCCCACTGGCGGTGACGCGCCTTAGATGGTCACCGACACGCTGTGTAGTCCCTGCGCCCCGTCTGGATAGATCGCCTTCGCGTGCATACTCTGCGGCTGGCCTGCCGCGTCCACCACACGCACCGCGAGCGTGTGCGTTCCTGCTCCCAGCGCGAGATGCGCCCGCCACTGCACCCACGTCATGCCGGAGAGCGTGGGCGCGTTCAGGTCGGCCTCCTGCCAGGGGCCGGAGTCGGCGCGCACCTGCACCGCCGAGATGCCGCGCGTGCCGGTGAAGGCGACACCCGCGCAGAGCAGCCCGCCCGGCTCCGGCCGCCACACGTCAATGCGCGCCACGCTGTGGACGCGCGCCGCCGTCCAGCCGCTGCGCTCCCAGTAGCCAGGGTCGAGCCGCCGCAGGACGGTGATGCGCGTCAGCCACTTGACGTTCTTGAAGCCGTAGTAGCCTGGCAGCAATCCGCGTGCCGGCCCGCCATGCACACGCGCCAGCGTCTCGCCGTTCATCCCATATGCCACCAGCGCCGTAGGATCCAGCGCCACGTCGAGCGGAACCACCTCGTCGTAGGCGTCGGGCGCCGCGAATAGGACACCGGCCGTGCCGGGTTGCGAGCCAGCCATGGCGAGCAGGCGGCTCAGGGGCACGCCGGAGAAGTAGGCGGTACTCATCAGGTGGCCGCCGACTGGATTGCTGACACAGCGCAGCGTGACGTACTGATCTACGCGCGGCAGCGCCAGCAGATCGGCGTAGCGCAGCGTGAGGGGGTGGGTCACCGCGCCGTCGAGCCGCAGCGTCCACGTCTCGGCGGAAAGCTCAGGATCGAGGTTGTTCTTGCTCATGCGGTAGAAGCGCATGGCAGGCGTCACCTCTGGCTCTTCGCCCGGCACCGGAAAGCCGGCGGCGCGTGGCCCTGGCGATACGAACGCGAAGAGCCGGCGCAGCACCTCCCCACGGCCGAGCGCCCCACCGAGCGCCTTCGCCCAGAGATCGAACGAGCTGAGTGCGAGGAAGCCCCCAACGCGGGCACTGGTCGCGGCGGCTGTGCGCACGAACGCACGCCGGCTCACCTCGCGGCCTACCACGCCGTGCTGGCTGCCCCTGTGGCGACGCTGGAGCGCCCGCACGAGCAGTAGCGCCGGCGTATAGAGCGCACCCGCCAGCAATGTGCAGACTGCTGCGACTAGCTCATTCGCGGCGCGCGCCAATGGCAGCATCAGCAGCAGCGCGAGCGCCGCCACAGCCGCCCAGCGTAGTGCCACCGCGTGGACCCGACTGCTCGCTAGTTGCCGCAGTCGCCGCTCTCGCTTGGCCGGAACGTCGCGCGCATGCCGTGCCGCATCCTCGCTGGCAGCGCTCGATATCCTCTCGCTGCCCCTGTCCCTTATCGGTCCCACATTCGCCGCATCTTCTTCTCTACAACGGCCTCCTTCTTCCTCTGCGTCCTCTGTGTCCTCCTTGTTCACACCCTCCTGGCCCTCTGCGGTGAGATTTCCTGGCGCTACGAGCGCGAGCGCCACCGCGGCGGGGATCGTCAGCGCCAGCGCGCCCAGCAGCGCGAAGGCCGGGGTGAGCGGGCCGAGCACATTGATCAGCAGCGTCGCGGCGTCCACCGGTGTCAGGCGCACGATCAGCTCAGTGATCGGTTCGAGGGGCGATGGCACGCCCAACACGGCCGCTAACGCGAAGGCGAGCGCCAGCGACAACAGCGCGGCCCATATGCCCTGCTCGCCGCGCCGGATCAACGCGGCCCCGCGTTGGTGGACAGGTGAGGCAACTGTTGCCGTGTTTGCCGCCTGGGCACGAGGACCACCGGCGCGCTTGGCGCGGCGCTCGGCCGCTGGGCGCACGCTGCTGCTACGCATCAGTCATGCTCGCAGTCTGCGCCGGTTCCCTGGTTGGCGTGCTGGCCGATGAGTGGCGCGGGAGCGCGCGCACGCGTCCCAGGCGGCGGCGCCAGCGCGCGGCGAGCTGGGCGCGGTCATCCCAGGCGGCCCAGGCGATGGTGAAGCCCTGGACGACCATCGCAGCGGTCAGCAGGTAGAAGAGCGTCTCCTCGATTGGCACGTTGCCCAGATACACGCCGAGTAGCTGGCCGTGGTCGAACGACCAGATGCCGGCGGCGATGGCAATCGCGTCCGCCAGCGTGAAGTACACGCCAAGCACCAGCACGATCCACGACCAGCGCCGCCGCTCGCGCCAGAGGTATCGCCCGCCGGCCAGCCACTGCACAGCAAGCACTGGCAGCGCCCAGACCAGCAGGAACGGCAGATAGGGAGGATGGCTCACCGCACGGGCTCCTTCTCGCGCCGCGCACGCCGCCAAACGAAGGCCGTGTAGGTCAGCGTCGTGGCGAGCAGCGCTTCCAGCAGGCAGAAGAGATATTCCTCCGGCGGGATCGCCCACAGGCGGATGCCCCAGGTGCGGCCGGGGGCCCACGTCCACAGGCCCCAGACGGCGGCCAGGTGATCCCACGGCGCCATGTAGGCCAGCGCGATTGCCGTGAGCGCGAGCGCGAGGAGCAGATAACGCCGGCGCAACAGCCGCCCGCGCAAGACGAGCGCCAGCACGAGCAATGGCGCGAGCAGGAACAGCGCGAGAAACGCGGCGTACGTCATACCGCGCCTCCTTCGCTCGCTTGCGAGGGCCATCTCGCACGTTGCACCGCTGGATGACCTGCGTGCAAGCGACCCTCCAGACAGGCGCACCTATGATGCGCAGATTGCCCACACGCACGGAGCGTGCCCCGGCGATAGGCTGAAGTAGGCACAAGCGATCTACACGTTGTCCTCGACGATTAAAGGGCACATGCCGATCAGTCCCAGGTGCGCGACTGATTGACCTGCTCCTTGGCGCGGAAGGCCCGCTCTAGATCGATCCCGTAGGCGTTGGCGAGGTCCAGCAGGTAGCTGAGCACGTCGGCGAACTCTTCTTCGAGCGACATGTCGCGCGGCCTGGCCTGCTCCGCATACAGCCCGGCCGCCTTGCGCATCGCCTTGGCCAGCTCACCCACCTCTTCGACGAAGAGCATGAACTTCTCCGATGGCGTATCCTTGGTCCAGCCGCGTTCCTGACAGACCTCGGCCTCGTAGCGTTGCAGATCGGCCAGCGTGGGATGCTCCGGCAGCTCCGCCATCCTGTTTCCTCCCGCCAGCGCAGATTAGGTGCCGTGCCCCTGCGCACTGGTTGCGCCCTTGTGACACCGCGCCACCAAGACAGCGGGCACCTCGGCCCACACCGGACGGCTCGTGAACGCGGGCGCATCGGGCAGTGAGTCTGGCGGACCAGGCTCGCTCAGGCGCTCCAGCGTCAGCCCCGCATCGGTCAGCGCGTTGACGTAGGTCGAGAGCGTACGATGGTAGGCGCCGACCTTGCCCGGCGGCCCCGTGCGCGCGTCGGAGCGCCAGTAGCCCTCCTCGAAATATCCTCCGATGGTACGCAGCGTGCCCTCTGGCGTCACTATATCGCCCGACCGTGCAGTGTTGTAGCAGGGATGCAGGATGGCAAAGACAAACCAGCCGTCGGGACGCAGCACGCGAGCGGCGCTGCGCAGCGTTGGCGCCAGGTCTGCGATATCCATCAACGCCATGAAGCACAGGACCCCATCAAAGGCGGCCGCCGCCACGCCGTCGAGGCTGCGCGCGTCGGCGTGCAGGTACTCGATTCCGCGCGGCTCGGCTGCCTCGTGGCGGCGCGCAATCGCCAGCAGCTTCGCCGAGAAGTCGATGCCGACGACTCGCGCCCCTTGGTCCGCCAGATAGCGCGCCACTCGTCCCTGGCCGCAGGCGAGGTCGCAGATACGCTGCCCGGCAATCTCACCCATCAGCGCTTCGGCCGCCGGAAAGTAGGGGTCGTCTGCCATCGTATGCGTGCCGAGCCACTGGTCATACCACTCGGCGATATCGTCGTAGGCGCTCGTGATCACTGCCGGCATCCTCTTCCCATACGAATGCGCTGCTCACACGCCGGCGAAAACCTCATCCATCGTCTCGGTGATGAAGGCGTGGGCCATCGCGGATGAGTTGCGGGCGTAGCCGACGCGGCCCTGCCCATCAAGCAGGATCAGTCCGCCGGAGCCGCCTACGCGCTGGCTGAGCAGTTGGATCGCTTTGATGGCCGCTGCCTGGGCCGAGTCGCCGGCCGCGATGAAGTCCAGTGCGCGGCGGGCGAGCAGCAGCCGAATGAAGTCTTCGCCGCGCCCGGTGCTGGAGACACCGCCCAGGCCGTTCTCCGCACAGAAGCCCGCGCCGACCAGCGGCGTATCGCCCACGCGGCCGGGATGCTTGGCGCCGATGCCGCCTGTCGAGGCTCCGGCGGCGACATTGCCGCCGGCATCCACCGCGACGGCGCCCACCGTGCCGTGCTTGTGCCCATCGGCATGCACCGGCTCGTCGGGTGCGGCTTGCTGAGGGGACGCGGCATGTGCGCCATTGGTCGCGGTTGGCTCCGGTTGCGGCGCCTCCTCGGTTGTCAGGCCGCCGACCTCCACGCGGTCGCCGGCGTTCACATCGTCGCCGTGGGCGTAGCCGATCTTCCAGCGCTCGTACTGTGTCGGCGTGATCATCTCGTGCGGATCCACCAGCGCCATACCCGATTCGACGGCGAACTGCTCCGCGCCGGCGCCAGTCAGGAGCACGTGCGGGCTTTCTAGCACACGACGGGCGAGGACAATAGGATTCTTGACGCGCTCGATCCCCGCCACGCCGCCAGCCGCCAGCGTCGCACCATCCATCATGCCCGCATCCAGCTCGGCGCGGCCGTCCGCCGTCAGCACGCCGCCGGTGCCCGCGTTGAAGCTGGGATTATTCTCCAGCGCGATGATCGCCGCCTGCACGGCATCGAGCGCGCTGCCGCCCTGTTGCAGCACATGCCAGCCGGCGACCGCCGCCGCGTGGCAGCCTTCTCGCGCCGCGGCGAACCGCGCGGGCGGGATATCTCCCGCGCCGCCATGGACGATCAGTGCGAGCGCCATCGGATGCTCCTCTCACGTCGAGGTGGTGCGCCGGCCTCAGCGCCGGGCCGTATCCTTGATTTTAGCACGGCGGGCAAGCATCAGCAGCTAGCTTCCGATGAGCTGGGCACGCTGGAAGCGCAGGCGCGCAATCGCCAGCAGGATTGCGTCGAGCAGCACGAGGCCCGCCACCAACAGGGCGAAGATCGTGCCGGGCGCCGTGGTGTTGAGCCAGGTGAGGATCTGCGCTTGCGCGCTGGCCGGGAGCAGCTGAATAAGAATGATCGGGACGAAGATCAGTACCATGAAGCCGATGCCCAGAATCTGCTGGGCCTGGCGCGTGGTGGGGGCACGCAGCGAGATCAGGCAGCCGGCGCTGGCGGCCAACAGCGAGAAGAGCAGCCCTAGCACGACGATGGCGATAATGGTCCCGGCTGGGTAGAACCCGAAGCCGCCGGCAAGATTTGCGACGACGAGCTGGAGCGCCGCGGCGATCAGAGCGAGCACTAAGCCGTAGGCAGTAGCAGCGCCGACCTTGCCAAAGAGAATCGCGCGTTCGGAGAGCCTGCTGGCGAGCAGTGTTTCGAGCGTATGGCGCTCGCGCTCGCCGGCAAAGCTGTCGGCGATCACGTTGAGCAGGATGGTGAACGGCAGGTACACGCCATCAATCAGCACCGGCAGGGGCGAGTCAACCCAGGAGTTCCCTTGCCGCACCAACTGAAAGGGCAGCAGGATACTGACGATGCCGATGATGATCAGCACGCCGATTAGCCCGCGCCCGCGGCCACTTCCGCCGCCGGCGGCGTACTCGTGCCACTCCTTCCACATCACGGTCCAGATATCTTCGATCATCGTGCGGCCTCCTGGCTTGCCGGCACCTGGGTCTGGGCACGGTCATCTTCCATTAGGCTAAGGAAGACGTCTTCCAGGCTGGCCTGTCCGCGGCGCACCTCCTCGATCTGCGCGCCAGCCTGCACCAGCGCTGCGACGAGCGGAGCGGCTTTAGGCTGCGACGCGCCCGGCGTGGTATGCAGGTCTATGAGCAGGTGGCCGTTCTCCAGTGCGGCTTGAGCGACCTCAGGCCGCGCGCGCAGTGCCGCAAGTGCGGATTCGCCGAAGCCCTCGCCGACCACCTCGACGCGCGGCGAGCCGGTCTGCGCACGAAGCTGATCGGGTGCGCCCAGCGCGAGCAGCTTGCCCTGTCGGATCACGCCCACCAGATTGCACAGCCGCTCCGCCTCGGGCAGGTTGTGCGTTGTCAGAAAGACCGTGACGCCCTCGCGCGCCGCTAGCGCCGCCATATCGTCGCGCAGCGAGGCCGCCGCGACGGGATCGAGTCCCGCCGTCGGCTCATCAAAGAATACCAGCCGCGGATGGTGAAACAGCGCGCGGGCGACGGCCAGCTTCTGCTTCATGCCGCGGCTCCAGGTGCCCACGCGATCGTCGCGGCGATCCCACAGGCCGAAGTGCGTGAGCAGCTCCTGGCTGCGCGCCTGGCGCTCGGCGGCAGGCATATGCCAGACGCGACCGTAGAACTCCAGGTTCTCGCCTGCGGTCAGCCGTTCGTAGAGGCCGGTGAACTCCAGCAGCGCGCCGGTTTGCTCGCGGATCTGCCGGCCCTGGGTGCGGATGTCGCAGCCTAGCACCTCCGCGCCACCGGCCGTCGGTTCTAGTAGGCCCAAGAGCAGATGGATGGTGGTCGTCTTGCCCGCGCCGTTGGCGCCGAGGAACCCAAAGACGATGCCGGCCGGCACCTCAAAGGTGATGTCATCCACCGCGCGCACAGGACCGAAGTCCCGCGTGAGGTGGCGCGTGCGAATCGCCACGTCGCTCATATCCAGCGTTTCCCTCAGTATCAAGCGGCAGCAGGACGGCAGGTGAGAAGGGCGATGAGCGCGGCATTCGCCCTTCTCACCTATCATGCGCGGCGCTGTCAACGACGGGAACATTCTGAAAGCGGCGCTCCCGGCAGATCGAGGCGTTCACTGCGGGGATTGGGCGCGCTATCGTGCAGGCTTGATGTTCTGGTTTTGGCTGAAGATGTTCTCGGGGTCGTAGGTCGCCTTGATGCCTGCCATGCGAGCGTACGTGGCGCCTGGGTAGACAGCCGCTACCGTTGCCTCGCCGGCATCGCTCACGAAATTGAGGTACGCGCCGCAGGCAAACGGCGCGATTGGTTGCCAGGCCGTCTCTCTGATCTGCTGAGCTTGCTCCTCCGACGCCTCCCTGGGCGCGAATGCCGGGACGACCACGAGCGCCTCGTTCTCCCGGTGAGGGAACGCCGTAGCTTCTGGGCTGACGCGCGCCACAGCGCCGCCGAGAGCACGGATCTGGGCGATGGGCTTACCCGCCTGCCCGTAATTGGCGGCCAGGGCAGCAATCGCCTCGCTGCTTAGGGACTTTAGGAATCCGTCATGTCCAACGAGCTTGAGCGACGGGGAAGGAGCCGCGGCATCTTCCAGCATCGCGGCATACGGCTTCCTCTCAACATGCTGCGACTGTACAGTGCCCAGCCGCAGCAACGGCTGGATGGCATCATTGGCCCGGACCTCATCGTCTCCGGCGTAGCAGAGGAGCACCATAATCTGAGGAGGCATCTGAGGGCCGAACCCTGAGAAGAGCACAATGGTGGAGTTGAGCTCTTCGGGCGCGCCGCGCATAGCGCAGGCCCATGCTGCCAGCACGCTTTCGGCCTCGTCGATGGGATAGATCACCGAGCCACCAAATACCTCCCGGCAGGGCTGGGCATGGAAGTCAAAGGAGGTGACAACGCCAAAATTCCCGCCGCCACCACGAATCGCCCAGAACAGGTCAGGATGCTCCTGCGCACTGATGCGCAAGGTGCGCCCATCCGCCGTAACGACTTCCGCTGCCACCAGGCTATCTATGGTGAGTCCGTACGTGCGGACCATCCAGCCGATGCCACCTCCAAGGGTCAGGCCACCAACGCCAACCTGCTTGGTATCCCCAGAGGAGATGGCAAGACCGTGGGCCGCCAGCGCCGCTGCGACGTCGCCCCAGTGGGCGCCGGCCCCAATCCGTACAAGGTGGCGTTCTTGGTCGAGGACGTGCACGGTATTGAGGTGCGTGAGGTCAATCACCAGACCGCCCTCATTGGTGGCCAGTCCGCTCAAGCCGTGGCCGCCGCTGCGCACAGACAGCGCCAATTGATGCTCGCGAGCAAAACGGATAGCCATCGCGATGTCTTCACTGCCCTGAGCGCGCACAATTACCGCTGGGCTTCCAGTCCGATTGAAGACGCGGCGCTGTTCATCATATGCTGGACTGGATGGCACAATCACCTCGCCAGCTATGCGATTCTTGAGCTCGTCTACCTTGTGAGGCTGCATGGATAAACTGTCCTTTCCCGAGATTGCTCGCGTTGTTATGCGGTCTGAAGGTTTCCTCATCCCTCCGCACACCCGCATCACAACGCCGCCCGCGGTGTCTTCCTCACGAATCGGGAAATACTATCCGCTCCCTATGAGGTTTCGCCGTGCGCAATCTCTGCTTGTCTGTAGCACGCCGATTCGATCTTGAAGGGGTTGCCCAGCCCGCATACGTTCCATGAGAGACCGTGACCGTCTCTCTGTCACATCGATCTGGGTTCCCTCATTACCTCGTCGGATTGCGGCGAGAGAATGTGACCGATGGACAAGGATCCGCGGCGACCTGCGCTGCTTGGGGGCCAAGCTGGACTACCCACGACCGGCGCCCAATACCGCCAGATGCGTGCTCCATCGGCAGGAACTGGCGTGCGGCTGCCATGCAGGGCTATGGCGAAACCTGAAGAAGGGCAGTGAACAATGGGCGAACACGATTGGCTGGCGGAGCGCTTCGAGGCCGAGCGCTCCCACCTGCGGGCAGTGGCCTACCGTATGCTCGGCTCTCTCGTCGAGGCGGATGATGCCGTACAGGAGACCTGGCTGCGGCTCAGCCGCGCCGACACAAGCAACATCCAGAACCTCGGCGCCTGGCTGACGACGGTGATTGGGCGGGTCTGCTTTGACATGCTGCGCGCGCGCCAGTCACGGCGCGAGGAATTGCTGGAGGAGTTGGGGCCTGAGCTTGGCACACGACCTGAGGATACGATCGACCCTGAGGAAGAGGCGCTCATGGCTGACTCGGTGGGACTTGCGTTGCTCGTGGTGCTCGATTCGCTGAATCCCGCCGAGCGCCTCGCGTTTGTGCTGCACGACCTGTTCGATGCGTCGTTCGAGGAGATCGCGCCGATTGTCGGTCGTTCCCCTACCGCCGCAAGACAGCTCGCGAGCCGGGCACGTCGCCGAGTCCGCGGGGTTGGGGCGCTTCCTGACGCAGATCTGGCCCCGCAGCGACACGTAGTAGATGCCTTCCTCGCTGCCTCACGTGCCGGGGATTTCGAGGCGCTGCTCACGCTGCTGGATCCTGCGGTTGTGCTCCGCGCGGACCAGGCAGCTGTGGCCGCTGGCTCCCACGAGGAGATCCGCGGAGCGGCTGCCGTGGCGAAGCAGTTCCTGGGCCGGGCCCAAAATGCGCGCCCAGCGCTGGTCAATGGCGCCGTGGGAGCCGTCGTGGTCCTTCGTGGGCGGCTTTTCCTCACACTCGCGATCACGGTCAAAGATGGCAAGATCGTCGAAATCAGTGCAGTTGCCGACCCGGAGCGGCTGCGCCAGCTCACGCTGGCGATCCTGCCCGATGGAGACTGAGGCGTCTGCCTTACTGCCCAGCCGCGTCCAGTTCTGTGCTGCCGAACAGCCTCAGATCGGGCAGGCGCTCCAGCAGCATGGCGCGGATCGCGCGCAGCGTCGCGACCTTGCGCTCGGGGGCCAGGCCCTCCTGGCTGACGTCACGGCGCACCCAGTAGGCGAAGTTCAGTTGCACGAGGATGGGTTGGGTACCCACAGCCCCGCGGAAGTCGAGGGGAACAGCTTCGAGCATGCCCGCGAGCACCGGCAACTGCTCGCGGGCCGTCCGTCCCTTGAGCGCCGCGGGCAGCGGCTCCGGGCCAGCATACTCGTCGCCGTAGTAAGCCCCCACGAGCGCAATGGGACCAGCCAGGTGCCGATTGAATTCGTCGAGCTCCTCTGCCGGCACCCACAGCTCGCGGTGCACCGCGGCGCCGACCACATGCTCCTCGAAGCGCGCAACATAGGCCGCATCCACCTGAAACTCGGTCACGAAGCCAGCGTAGCCCGCGCGCTCACTGGGCGCGTTCCAGTCGCGTGCGATCTGGTCGGCGTACGCTCGGACGAGGACTGGGTAGAAGATCGGCTGGTAGCGCTGGCGCGGCGGAAAGGCGCGGGAGTCTGCCTCCAGGATGTGTACCATCTCGAGCAGGCCGACCGGCCGGTAGAGCGTCCGCTGGCCGGTGGTGACGGCCTCCTTCTCCATCGCGCGCCTCCTCTTCAGTGCTGAAATGGGCCAGACTGCCGCGAAAATACAAGGACTGCACGATGTGCTGGCCTACTCCAGCACTTCCTCTTCCGGCAGCGGTGGCGGGCGCAGCGGGACAGGCGAGGATTGAATGATGGAGGTAGTGGTTGAGCCATACAAGAGGAACGCGTCGAGCAGCCGGTCAAGTTGACCGATGGCAGGGATATACGCCTTCAAGACAAAGCAATCCTCGCCTGTGACGCGGTGACATTCGACAACCTCGGGAATCTGTTGCGCCAGCTCCGCCACTTTGGGAAGCTGCCCTGGATTGGGGCGGATGCGAATGTAGACCGCTATTGGCAATCCAAGCGCCGCTGGGTTCACCTCCAGGCGATAGCCGCAGATCACTCCGGCCTCCTCCAGCCGGCGGACTCGCTCCGTCACGGCTGGCGAAGACATGCCAATTCGGCGACC